>JBCCZN010000251.1:0-1697 GCA_039187375.1 Pseudomonadota bacterium | reverse complement strand
GTGCGCAGGCAGAATGTTGACCGCTGTGCCGCCGTGAATCGTGCCGACCTGCACCGTCGTCCAGGGCGGCTCACAACCGGACTCGACGGCCGCCTGCCGCCTGAACTGCCCAATATCATGCAGCTTCTCGATGATACGCGCGGCAGCAAAAATTGCGCCCGCACCTCGATGGGGCTGACTTGAATGGGCCGCTTTGCCGCTAACCGTGGTACGAAACGAGTTGATCGCCTTGTGCTCACGGATGACCTGCATTGTCGTCGGCTCGCCGATGATGGCGTAGCGCGGAGCGGCGAAATGAGTCAAAGCATCTTCGAGCATCCTCGACACACCCAGACAACCCACCTCTTCATCATAGGAGAGCGCCAGATAAAGCGGCTTGCGCATCGCTGCAATTTCCAGCGCAGCCAACCGCGACAAAAACACTGCCGCGTATCCCTTCATGTCTGAAGTCCCACGCCCATACAGCAAGCCATCACGCTCGGTCAGTACAAACGGGTCGGTGTGCCAGTCCTGATCTTCCACTGGTACCACATCGGTATGGCCCGACAACACAACACCGCCCGGGAGGTCCGGACCAATCGCCGCAAACAGATTTGCCTTAGTACGTTCGGCATTCCAAGTACGTCGACAACGTGCCCCGTACTGCGCCAGATAGGTTTCAACCCAGTCGATCAGCGGCAAATTCGAATCACGCGAAACACTCTTGAATGCCACCAGACGAGCCAGTAAGTCGATTGAGCTCATTGGAACCTCATGAATGTCTGCCGAGCTCGATAGAGCCGATGTTGGAGGCTGTGTCATCGCTCCACCAACAAACCGAACATCGCTGCCACAAATGCAACGAGCGCAATAACCGTTCTCTTCGCATGCAACGTGCCCCACTTGGTCAAGGTTGCGCGTGAACGGTCCAGATCGGTTTCCACTGTGAAGCTGTGGTTTGCACCTTTAAAGAACAGAAAATAGAACAGGAGTAATGCAACAGCACAAACACCACTGATCAACCATGGCAATGCAACGTTGTGCTGCATGATGGCAACGCATACGGTGATAATTGGCAACATCGTACCGGCGACGGTTAGCGGTGCAAAAAATCGATACAAACTCGAAGCCATCGTATGGTGTAGTGCTAAGAATTCCGCTATCGGCATCTTTTGCCAATACGGCACCAATACTCGTGCCTCAGTCACCAATGCGCCTGCGAGAAGACCGGTACTGATCACCGTCAAGCATTCAAGCCAATAAAGCACCGTAGACAATGCAATATCTCCATAGGCGAAAATCTGTCAGGATTTTGATTGTACCGCGGTTAGCCAATACATTGGATCCACTGACCATTTACCGCACACTGCTCACCAGCTCCCAGTTAACGAGGCAACCTATGTTCCGAAGCGCTTGTGTTCTTGGCTTTCTGACCGCCCTATTGGTGGCCCCTTCCACTGCAACCGCGGATCCGATCGAGCCGCAGTTGATTGACGGACTTAAATACCGGCTGATCGGTCCGTGGCGTGGAGGTCGAGTGACTGCGGTGCATGGTGTACCAGGGAATGATCAGCGTTATTACATGGGCGCGACCGGTGGTGGCCTGTGGCAAACAACGAACGCCGGTCAAACCTGGAAGAATATTTCTGACGGCCAGATTCCGGTTGGCACGATTGGCGCGATCGGCATTGCACCGTCGGATGCGAACGTCTTGTACG
>JBCCZN010000250.1:0-2057 GCA_039187375.1 Pseudomonadota bacterium | reverse complement strand
GCGATTCGCAAAGCCCTTGGAGAAATTTCGAAACGCCTCAGCCACCGCCGCCAGACCTTGTTGCTCGATACGCGCATTCCACATCAGCACCTGTGCACGTGCTTTCGCATCACCACCAAGCAACGGCGGCTCAGGGTGTTGAGATTCGATGTAATCGCAGATCGCCAGCGTTTCAGTCAGGCAACTACCGTCATCCAGCTCCAGTACCGGCACGGTCGCGTCTGGATTGCGTGCCAGAAACGCCTCACCAAGCTGCTCACCGCTCGCCAGATCCACCTGCTGAACCGGTATATCGATACCCTTCTCGGCAATGAACACCCTGACGCGACGCGGACTGGGCGCCGTCTTGCAATCATAAAACATCATGACACTCTCTCCTGACTGCGCTAATCCAGATCGTCCGTTTCAATGTGATGACCTTTTTCGGCTTTGGACTCCAGATAACGTCGATTCCAACGCGACACGCCGGTGACGTGTTTGACCGGCCTAGCCTGGGTCAGGCCTGCAGCATGCAGATCCCCCACCTTCTTCGGATTGTTGGTCAACAAATCGAACTCGATATCCCCGAGAAAATAGTGGATCAATGCCGCCGCCTCGCTGAAATCTCGCGAGTCATCGGGCAGACCCAATGACCGGTTTGCCTGATAGGTATCCTCACCGTCATCCTGCAACAAATAGGTTGCCGCTTTGGCCCATAGACCGATGCCGCGGCCCTCGTGCCCGGACATGTAGACCAGCATGCCACCACCCGGATGCTGCGAAATCTGCCGCAGTGCGGACTCCAGCTGCGGCCCACATTCACAGCGCTGGGAGCCAAAAACATCGCCGGTGAGGCAATTCGAATGCACACGCACCATGGGCCGCAAGTCACCGCTTAGCTCTCCGTGTACGAGCACACTGTTGACCGCCATTGAGTGCGCCAATTTCGCAAACAAGTGCTGACCGCCATCCTCCCGCAACTCTCTGGCTAGAGACTCCACCCGTGACAATTCGGTATTACGAACCGCAGCGTACCAATCGAAGGTCTCCTGCCAGTCACCCAATGCAATGGGCAACGGGATGGGTCCGAGCACATTGACCGACAGCGTCCCGGCCATTGGCTCGGCGTCGACATCCAGCAGCTGACCCTGCGCATCGATACGACGCAGCTTGCCCTTGGCCACAAGTCGCTTGCGCACCGACGGATCGATATAGGTGAACATGCGCGCAGTGTATGCCAATGACCGCCGCCACCCAAGCCAAAAAAAACCGCCGACCTGCGGACAGGTCGACGGCTCGCCACCCCCCTCGCGACGATTCTGTTAGAAGGCGTACTTCAGTCGTGCGTAGATCATGCGACCACGCGGATCATGTACACGAGCGTCATAGCCACCGTTGGTGAAGACCTGCGGCGGCTCTTCGCCGGTCGCATTGATCACACCCAAGGTAAAGATCGGGCCATTGTCCATATCGAACAGTGCTGCGGTATCAACCGAGTATTGCGCGTCAAACGACAGGAACGAATCAATCTCGAAGAACCCACCGGTGCCGGTGCCACACGCACCTGCTGCCGGCGCCGAATCATCGGCACAGTTCTGATCGTCATCGTAAGCACTGATGTAGCGTGCAAAGAGGTTGGCTGAATGCGCACCCGCTGCCCAACCCAGGCCCGCGTTGAAGCGCAGTTCCGGCGTCGGGTTACCGAAGTTGGTGAAGTTACGCCGGCCCACGCCATCCACTGAACCTGCCTGCGGATCTTCGATGTCATAGGTAAGAACGTAAGTACCCTGGATAAACGGCTGGATCTGACCGATGCCGGTTTCCATGTCGTAGCGCAGATCGAAGTCCACACCAGACGTCTTGACCGAGCTCGCATTGACGAAACTGACATTGATTTGCGTTACCGGTGTGCCAGGTCCTGCTACACGTTGCACGCGCGACGGATCATCCGGGAATGCATTCAATACCGCCTGGAAGTTCTCCTGAATAATCACGTCGGTGAAGTCGAACGACCAGTAATCCAGATCAGCTCGCAATCCGTCTGTGATTTCCCAAGACAGACCAATGTTGAAGTTATC
>JBCCZN010000249.1:0-2286 GCA_039187375.1 Pseudomonadota bacterium | reverse complement strand
ATAGTCATTTGGCGGCACAGATTTTGACGCAACTGGCCGCGCGCTATGACATTGAACTGCGGTGCCATTTGGTCGATGGTCCAAGTGGTGCAAACGTTGCCGACGCCGAACTCCTGCTGTCATTATCACGCTACGACTCGAGCAACATTGCATCGCATTACGGTCTGACCTTTCCTGTCGATTCGGCGTCGCCATCGCCCGAGATGACACAGCTGGCGTTGTCGATTCTCGCCAATCTCGATGGCGCTGAGCTCACTGCACAGCTTGCGCCAGTGAGCGATGCACTCTGGTCGAATGATCCGGATCGATTGCACGCACTGCGTCAGTCATTGGGATCAGCAGATAACGACATCGTGCAGTCTCGACTGCACGCGGGCACGCAGCGTCGTCAGGCGCTAAAGCACTACTCCGGCGCGATGTTTTATTATGGCGACGAGTGGTATTGGGGCATTGATCGGCTGCATTATCTTGAGGCTCGCCTGGCTGCGCTGGGTGCGGATAGACAACCGGATGGGCCGTTGATTGCACCGTGTCCTGTTGTGACGGTACCCGAGAATTTGAGTGCATCGGATCTGACGCTTCAGTTTTTTCCGTCGATTCGCAGCCCTTATAGCGCGATTGTGTTCGATGAGACGATAGCGTTGGCGCAGAAGGTCGATATCAATCTTGAGGTCAGGCCGGTATTGCCAATGGTCATGCGGGGTGTGCCGGCCACGCGTGAAAAGGGCTTCTACATTTTCTTCGATACCGCGCGGGAGGCACGTCGTCGCGGTGTCGCATACGGCAACTGGTTTGATCCTATCGGTGACCCGGTCCGACGTTGTTACGCGATGTATCCGTGGGCTGTCGCGCAAGGGCGCGGTAATGCTCTGTTGTCCAGCTTTATGCATCATGCATTTGCTTTGGGCGTGAATACCAACAAAACCGCCGGTTTACGCCGGGTGGTGCAAGCAGCCGGGCTGGATTGGCAAGCAGCACAATCGCATCTGGATGACGTGACCTGGGAAGCGCTTGTTGAAGACAATCGCCTTGCCATGTATGCCGCCGGTCTGTGGGGTGTGCCGAGCTACCGGTTATTGAATGCCAGCGATCAACCGCTGTTGGAGGTGTGGGGACAAGATCGCCTCTGGCTTGTGGCCCAGGCAATCACCCGCGCTAAGTCCTGAGCACGGCCCGCACCGGCGTGGCATCCGCACCCGCAATCTTCAAAGGCAACGCGATGAGTTCATACTCACCGGGCTTAACCTGATCCAGAACCAAACCTTCCAGGATCGCCATGTCGTGTTCATGCACGACATGATGCGCATCCATCGTCTTCGACTCTTGCGGATCGATGGAGGGTGCGTCGGTACCGATGAGATGGCAGCCTAGATTCGCGACCTTGCGAATCAACTCGGGCGAAATCGCGCGAAATCGTTCCGGCCATCGCGTTGTTGGGAAGGTCTCAAATGTTCTGATCAATATGCGTTCGGGTATGTGCGGCGAGGCATCCAATGCGGCGGCAATCTCGTCGAACAGCACAACGTCGGCTTGCTCGCGGAACGCCTCAACGACGATACAGTGTCCGATATAGGGCATCAGTGCCCGGCCCGCGCTGTCGACAGCCCCTTGTGCGTAATGCGTATGCGCATCGGCGTGCGTGCCGGTATGGGTTGATAACGTCATTTTCGATACCAGTACCGGACTGTCATCCATCGTCCACGTTGGTGTCATCGAAAACGGTGTATCACCCGGCCAGACGGGCACCGCCTCACTGATCGTCTGGGTAATGTCGATGAGCTTGCTGGCCATACCGCCCGCCTGTGTTAACTCATCGGGATGACAAAAGAATCACACGGCCATGTCAAGCCGCGTCGGGTACAGGTGCGGGCCGATGGCTCACTCCGAGCTGGGTGATCAGTAGTGCGGCACCGACCAAAGCGAAGCCCTTGATGAAGGAGGCCTGCTGGATCAAGCGCCATGCTTCGTCCTGTGCATGAGTCATTTCATAGCCATGGACGATGATTGTCACCGGTAGCAGGAACGCTACCAGTAACCAACCGCCGAGTCGCGGGCGCCAGTTAAACAGGATCATCAACGCGCCAGCCAGTTCGACCACGCCTGAGAGCACGACCCAGAACGTCGGCGCGGGGAATGCAGCAGGCATCAGGGAGACGTAATAGGGAATATTGGTGAAGTGGGTGATGCCGGAGAGCAGAAACAGAAATGTCAGCAAAAATCGTGCGGCAATGGTGAGTACAGGGTGATTCGGCAAGCGGTGTTCGGCGATCATGACGGTCACTGAGT
>JBCCZN010000248.1:0-2347 GCA_039187375.1 Pseudomonadota bacterium | reverse complement strand
TACATTGTCGGCCTTCCGTGCTCTTCGAAATCGTCGCAATACCGGTGCATCGCCGACGTCCTCGCGTCGCGCCAGCGCCAGTTGCAAACTGGCTGCCAATGCCGCTGCATCACTGAACCCGAGGTTTGCACCCTGACCGGCAAGCGGGTGAATCGCATGGGCGGCATCGCCGATCAACACCACGCGCTCGCCAATCACCTGCTCGGCATATTGACTGACCAGTGTGAACGCCGCGCGCCCGGTGATCGGTTGCAGCCGACCCAGCACTTCATCGCTCGCCTCAGTGACCGCATCAGCAAAGGCATCATCGTCCATCGCCAGTAGTTGCTCTGCCGCCGTTGGTGAGGTGCTCCAAACCAGAGACACACGTTGTTCGGACAGCGGCAATAGCGCTAGCGGCCCGCTGGCAAGAAAACGCTGCAAGGCCACCCCTTCGTGCGCCATCTCTGCATTCAGATGACAGACCACTGCCTGCTGTTCATGCGACCAACCGTGTACCGCCAGACCAGCCAATCGCCGCACGCTGCTATTGCGACCATCGGCGCCGACAATCAAGCGACACACGATGGACTGTCCGTGCTCCAGAGTCAGACTCGCCGAGCCTCGCTGCGTTAATAAATCGGTTACACCAGCATCAATCCACTGAATATTGCGCTCGGTACACAACGCTTGATGCAACTGCCATCGCAACATCGCGTTGTCGGTGATCGCGCCCAAATCGCTGCGGCCACTGTCCAGCGCCGAAAACGCGACACCGTTGCCCGCGTCAGTACCTGCATCCCAGACACGCATGCCACGAAACGGTGTCACATGCGTCGGCGGCAGATGCTGCCAGACACCCAGTGTGTCGAAATTCGCGATGCTGCCAGGCGTCAGCGCTGACACGCGTAAATCCGGCATATCGGCTAACGGTTCGGGCGCGCTCGTACGCTTGTCGATAATCGCCAAGCGCAACCGTGGCGCACTGTGCACCAGTGCGCAGGCCAACGTCAGGCCGGACAGGCCAGCGCCGACAATGGCAACATCAACCTCGATAGGCTCGCCCATGCGCGCTACGCCGCCACCGTGGTCTGCGAACCGATCAACGCCTCGATCTCGTCTGCGGTTTTTGCAAGGCCCTTGCTCAGCACATCCGGTCCGTTACGTGTCAGTGCCACGTCATCCTCGATGCGCACGCCAATACCACGCAGTGATTTGGGCACCGAGCGATGATCTGGAATGTAAATGCCGGGCTCTACCGTGGTCACCATACCCGCTTCCAGCTCACGCCAAGTGTCGTCGACCTTGTAGTCGCCTACGTCGTGCACGTCGATACCCAGCCAATGCCCGGTGCGATGCATAAAATAAGGCTTGTATGCCTCATCACGAATCAACTGCCGTAGGTTGCCCTTGATCAGTCCAAGATCACGCAGACCGGCTGTTATGACCCGCACCGCTGCCTCATGCGGTTCATTCCAGTGATTGCCGACGCGGGTTTTGTCAATTGCCGCCAACTGCGCCGTCAGCACGATGTCGTAAACCGCGCGCTGCTCGGACGTGAAGCGACCATTGACCGGGAACGTACGCGTCACATCGCTTGCGTAGTAGTCCGTTTCGCAACCAGCATCGACAAGTACCAAATCTCCATCCTGCATCACAGCACTGTTGTCGATGTAATGTAGGACGCAGGCATTGCGCCCGGAACCGACAATCGCCGGATAGGACGGCGCACTGTTATGGCGACGAAATTCGAACAGGTACTCCGCTTCGAGCTCAAACTCGGTCATACCGGGTTGCACCGCTTGCATACCACGACGGTGCGCGGCGACCGCCACCTTGGCTGCACGTCGCATCGCGGCAATCTCCTCACGTGATTTATACAACCGCATATCGTGCAAATAGTGTTCAAGCGCAACATATTGATGCGGTGCATCAACACCGCTGATGTTGCGCCCCTTTAGGTGCTTGATCCAGGCCGTCAGCTGACTATCAAACTCGGCATATCGGCCCATGGTGTAGAACACCCGCTCGGCATTTTCGAGCAGCCCGGGAAGAATGTCATTGATATCAGCGATGGGAAACGCATCATCGGCACCAAACTGCTCGACGGCCCGCTCAGGGCCAACGCGCTCGCCGTCCCATTGCTCACGCGCGGCGTCCCGCGCGCGACAGAACAAGACGTATTCGCCACCGGCTCGGCCTGGAATCAGCACGGACACGGCTTCGGGCTCTATGAATCCAGTCAAATAATAAAAATCGCTATCCTGACGGTAGCGGTAGTTCACATCGCGGCTGCGTGTGCGGGTGGGCGCAGCGGGCAGGATTGCGATGCTGCCCTCACCCATCATTTTCTGTAATTGGCGCCGCC
>JBCCZN010000247.1:0-2359 GCA_039187375.1 Pseudomonadota bacterium | reverse complement strand
GCGCAAACTAGCCGGCAACGCCGATGCCTACATCGATGCGTTGGATGACTATGCCCAGTGGTTTTCGGATACAGGAAACCTCTCTGAGGCAGCGTTTAAATATCGACTGCTTGAACGGGCAATTGTCGACGCCCATGGCCCCGACAGTGTCCGGCTGATCCCAACACTCATTGAGCTGGCGTTCATCTACAGTCAGTCGACCGATCCTATGGTTCAATCGCAATCCCAGTTGGGCGCCAAGGAATCACGCCGATTGATCAACCGTGCAGTACGGATCGCACGCGTCAACTCTGACGATTTTCCGCAACTGTTGCCGCGCACGCTGGTTCGACGCTCCGATTTTCTAATGACGGATACCGCGTTTCGATCCGCCGGGTCAGGATATCGCGAAGCTTATCAACTGCTAAGCGACAAACCGGAAGATCTTGAATTGCGCGATGAAATTTTCAAAAAGCCCTATCTGGTCGCGCGTCCCGATATTCGCAGCACCTACCATCGCAATGAGCGCGAAACCGAACGCACCAATCCTGATCGTGGTTTTGTCGAAATCAGCTATAACGTCAGTCTTGTTGGTCGCCCGATCGCGGTGAGAGTGACGAATAGCCAACCTGCCGGATTGTTCGATACGTTTGTTGCAAGACAGCTCAGACGCTTCTTATTCAGGCCAAAAATTGAAAATGGCGAACCGGTAGTGCGCCGTGGGCTGACCTTCAGGCACGAGTTTCGCTACAACCAAAGCGAGCTCACCGATAGCGAAAAGAAACGTATTGCCCGCACTGAAGCCTCTCGTCAGAAGCGTCGCGCAGATAACACGGTCGATGAGGTGCCAGCTGAAAAGCAGACCACTGTCACTGACGAGTCCAACACTGACGAGTCCAACACTGACGAGTCCAACAACGAGTAACCTCATGTTTGCCAAAAAACCGACAACCTTGCCGACCGCCGATGAGGCGTTAACCGGCCGACCAGAGCCCTTGCCGCTAGATGACAGGCATTTTGTCAACGGCACGCCGTTGCGCGGCCCGTTTGCCGCACCGCTGCAGACGATCACCTTTGGCCTGGGCTGTTTCTGGGGTGCGGAGCGTGTGTTTTGGCAATTGGATGGCGTGTTTACAACCTCTGTTGGTTATGCCGGTGGCAGTACGCCCAATCCAACCTACGAAGAGGTTTGCAGCGGTCGCACAGGCCATACCGAAGTCGTGCAGGTCGTCTTTGACCCAGCGCGAATCAGCGTTGAACAGTTGCTGCGGACGTTTTGGGAGGCACACGATCCGACACAGGGTATGCGCCAGGGCAATGATCGCGGCACCCAGTATCGCTCGGCCATCTACACCGAGAGTCATCATGATCTGGCCGCTGCGATAGCATCAAAAACGCAATATCAGCAACAGCTTCGCGATGCCGGATACGGCGCAATTACGACCGAAATCCAGCGCGCCGGCGACTACTATTTCGCCGAAGACTACCACCAACAGTATCTGGCCAAGAACCCAGGCGGCTACTGCGGTATCGGCGGCACCGGGGTCAGTTGCCCGATCGGTCTGGCCAACGCATAAACGCCTTGCGTCGAGGCTAGTCCCACTGCTGCGGCACGTTTTGGATCTGCTGCAGGTCGTAACCCTCGCGTGCCAAAAATGCCCAAATCTCTTCACGCAGGCTTGAGTCTATCTGTGGTGATCTCGCCATCACCCAGACATAGTCGCGTTTGCTGCGGCCCACAACGGTGACACTGTAATCGTCGTTCAGCCACAACACGCGATATTCGAGCTTGAACGGCCAGATAAACTGCATGCCCCAGACCGCATTGCCGGTATTCGGACGGACACTGGCAACCGGCGTATACGACTTGCGTTTGCCATCGAATCCGCCCTTGTTGAAGCTGAAGGTGGTATCGATGGTATCCGCATCACGCACGGCATAGTGTTCGATAGCGTTGTAGGCGTTTTTCTCAACGAATGTCGGAATGTTGGCAATGACATACCAACGCCCTGCGAATCGCTCCAGATCGACGTACTCAACGGTGGTAATTGGCATTTCTTTCTCCGGGCTGCTGGCACACCCGCTCAGCAATGTGAACAACAACATCGCGGTGATAACCACCACTCTAACGGGGTTGGCATGTATCATAGTGAGGCTCGGTAAGTGACCAGGGACATCAGTTACCAATGATATTCGATTGTGATCAGGAAACTGGATGTGACCAAGACAAAGAAACAGCCTAAACCTCGCAAACCGTCGCGCAAACAAGCTGAAGATGCCGTTCGGACTCTGTTGCTCTGGGCTGGCGAAGACACCCGACGCGAAGGTCTGATCGATACCCCTGCCCGAGTGGCACGGGCGTATCAGGACTGGTTCTCCG
>JBCCZN010000246.1:0-2434 GCA_039187375.1 Pseudomonadota bacterium | reverse complement strand
GCGATGAATTCGCAATGCTGCAGATCATCGGGATGTTTAATCGGTGGTCGGGTTTTTAGATATTGCGGGGAACTGACCAGTACGCGACGGAATGAGCCGATACGTTTACTTTTCAGGTTGCTGTCACTGAGTTCGCCGAAGCGTAGTGCCAGGTCGAAGCCTTCCTTTATAAGATCGCGCTGATCGTCTGTGGCATGCAGCTTGATGCGAATCTGCGGAAAGCGCTGTGCGAAGCGCCAGATGCGGCGATTGAACTCGGTCGCATCCCAGAAGGCCGGTGCGGTAATACGCAGCTCCCCAACCGGTTGCTCGCTCTCATCCGATAGTGAATCCAATGCTTGCTCGGCGGCAATAACCATACGCCGCGCGGGTGCTAGCATCCGTTCCCCCTCCGGTGTCAATGACATGGCGCGTGTCGAGCGAAAGAACAGCGAGATGCCGAGTTTTTCTTCAAGCCGGCTGATGTGATGACTGACCACCGACGTCGACAAATGCAGATGTCGTCCTGCTTGGGTAAAGCTGCCGTTATCAGCAACGGCGACAAATACAGCCAGTGCTCGGTAGTCTTCGATCATGCTTTAGTTCCTGATTGCGCTCATCACCGCTCGCAGTGGTGCCGGGTGATCCTCGATCGTACGCGTATGGTCTTGCGGTTTCAGTGCCTCGGCAAGCGATTCGAATGTCATCCATTGTGTTGTGCGTTGTTCATCGGTTGAGGTCGGTGTGATATCCACACACTCAATATTTTTGAATCCAAGCCGGCTTAGCCAACGCTCGAGGGCCTGGACAGCGGGCAGAAACCAGACATTGCGCATCCGCGCATAGCGATCGGTTGGCATCAACACGGTGTCGGCATCCCCGGTCACGACCAGCGTCTCCAATATGAGCTGGCCGCCAGGGCGCAGCCGTTCGCGTAGCTGCTGCAAATGGGCTAATGGGTCGCGACGGTGATACAGCACGCCCATCGACATCACGGTATCAAAGTCGGGCAGTGCCGGTAGCCGTTCGAACCGACAGGGGATCATGGCGACTTGAGGACGTTTTAGATAGTGCTGGAGGGCGCAGTGTTGTGCGTAAAACAGCAGTGTCGGATCGACATTTAGTGTCGCGCTGGCGCCAGCACCCAACAGTCGCCAGCAGAAATAGCCATTGCCGCCTCCTACATCCAGTACGCGCCGACCATCCAGCGATGCCAACGCCGGGGCAATGCGCTGCCATTTCCAGTCGCTGCGCCACTCAGTATCGATATTCACAGGACCAAACTGCAGCGGGCCCTTGCGCCAGGGCATGAGTCCTCGCAGTGCGTGTGTCATTGCTGCGCTGTCGCTTTCACCCGTCACGCCAACCGCATCACTGTCCGTCTGGATGATTGTATCGGTCACCGGCGGCAGTCGACCCAATGCCTTGGCCCAGCGCGTTCGGTCGCCATGGTGAAAAGCGGGTGGTTCGAGTGCTGCCAACAAAGCGTCAGTGTCATCTGCGAACGGACTGTCGAGTAGTTGCTGTCGCAGCGTGTCTTCGGTCAGATCCGGTTGCATCAAGCCGGATCACGAAATGCGATGAAAGAGCCAAAAGTCAGCTGCGCATGCCATAGCGTCACACGCGAAAAGCCGCAGGCCTGCAGGCGCTGCTGATGGATTGTGCGAGAATCGGCAATCAGCACATTCTCAAGCGCTGCGCGTTTGCCGGCGATTTCCAGTTCAGAATAGGCGTTTGCACGTTTGTGGTCCTCGTGCATCTGCGTCATCAGTTTTTGCACCGATACATCGTCGAAGGTGAATTTTTCCGACAGGATAAGCGCGCCACCGGGTATTAACGCTGCGTATATCGTGCGCAGCAGTGTCTCGCGCGCGTGCGGCGGGATGAACTGGAATGTGTAGTTCAAAATCACGAGGTGACACGGCTCCAACGGCGTGTCCAGAATGTCGCTTTCCATAAAGCGAATTGTCTGTGAGGTTGTGGATAGTCGCGAATCCCGCTTGCATTGGGCAATCATGGCCGGTGCATTGTCGATGCCGATAATCGTTGCGTGACGCTCGCCCAGTCCCTGACTGACCGCCAGTGTCGCCGCACCGAGCGAACAGCCTAGGTCATAACACACGCTGTCTTCGGGCATCAGCAGTCTGGCAAAACCTGCAATGCCGGCCAGAGACTGGCCATAGCCTGGTACAGATCTGACGATCATATCGCCGAAGACTCGGGTGACCCGCTCATCGAAACGAAACGCATCCGTATCGTCGGGGCCTGGCTGGAAAAGCGTATCTCGGTTCATGGGGCGTCTATGACTGAAACGGGTCGATATTTTGCCGCGTTTTGAGCGCGTTGACTGCTACACTGTACACCCTTTGTCTTGGTTTTCCCGATGTCTGTTGAGGCGCTCGACCAAATTTTGACCGAATTGGGAATCGCGATGGATTACGCCGACAGTCGTGGC
>JBCCZN010000245.1:0-2528 GCA_039187375.1 Pseudomonadota bacterium | reverse complement strand
GCCCTGGCCGGCCGGTTTGCTTGATCAGATTGCCGCTAATCCGGCCACCCGGATCGACACGGACTGGCCGGACGGGATTGGCAGGGTAATGGGCATTGACGCGCCGCTGGGGCCTGTCGCGGCAACCCGTCGGCTGGGAGGTGGTGCATGAATAACGCAGGCTATCTGCTGGCGATAGACCAAGGCACAACCAGTAGCCGTGCGGTGGTGTTTGATGCAACGTTGACAGTGATTGCCAGCGCGCAGCAGGAGTTTAAGCAGCACTTCCCGCGGTCTGGTTGGGTCGAGCACAACGCGGAAGACATCTGGAACACGGTCGTCGATGTGTGTCGCGAGGCGCTCAAGCGCGCGTCGGTTGAAGCCACGCAACTGGCTGGCATTGGCATCACGAATCAGCGTGAGACCACCGTCGTCTGGGAGCGTAGCAATGGCAAACCGATTGCCAACGCTATCGTCTGGCAGGATCGGCGCACGGCAGATCGCTGTCGCGAACTGACGCATGCGGGTCATGCGCATACGGTGAGCGCGCAAACGGGTTTACGGCTTGATCCGTATTTTTCGGCGACCAAGATTGCGTGGTTGCTCGATCACGTAGAGGGTGCACGCGACAAGGCCGAACGTGGCGAGCTGGCCTTCGGCACGATTGACACCTTTTTGCTGTGGCGCCTGACCGGTGGCCGTGTCCATGCGACAGATGCAACGAACGCATCGCGCACGGCACTATTCAACATTCACGAACAACGGTGGAGTGAGACTCTGCTGGAGGTCTTTGATGTGCCGGCATCAATGCTACCGGAGGTGATGGACTGCGCCGCAGAGTTTGGCCAGACCGAGCCGGGTTTGCTGGGTGCGGCCGTACCGGTGCGCGGTATTGCAGGCGATCAGCAGGCGGCAATGATCGGTCAGGCCTGTTTCACGCCGGGTATGACCAAGAGCACCTATGGCACCGGTTGTTTTGTCATAGCCAATACCGGCACCAATGCTATTGACTCGCAGCATCAGATGCTCGGCACCGTCGGATACCGGTTGGCCGGTGAGACAACTTACGCATTAGAGGGCAGTATTTTTGTTGCCGGCTCGGCAATCCAGTGGTTACGCGATGGTATTGGCATGATCGACCATGCCGCCAAGACGCAGACATTGGCCCAAGACAATGGCATCGAATACGACGTGGTTGTGGTGCCGGCATTTACCGGTTTGGGTGCGCCACATTGGGATCCCGATGCGCGCGGTGCGATCTACGGCCTGACGCGCGGTAGTGATCGGGCGGCAATCGTCACAGCGACGCTGCAATCGATCGCGTTGCAAACCGATGATTTGATGCGCTCAATGCAGGATGACGGCGTGACGCCGGGTACGATTCGGGTTGACGGCGGCATGGTGGCCAATAATTGGTTCCTGCAGTTCCTCGCTGACATGACCGGCAGCACGATCGATCGACCTGCCAATATTGAATCGACGGCGTTGGGGGCTGCCGGCCTTGCCGGATTGCAGGCAGGTCTGTTTGGAAGTCTCGATGCGCTGGGTGCGGCGCGTCACGCGGATAGTGAGTTTGCGCCACAACTCGCTTCAGACGATGTTGCGCGCCTCAAGCGTACCTGGGCGGACGCGGTACGTCGCACCCGCAGCGCTTAGCTGACCTGAGCGAGCGGTGGCAGGCTGTGTGCCGCATCATCTTGATTGCCTTTTACCAGAGGCTCGCCGGTACGTTTATCAACCAGGTGAGAGGCGAACTGCTCCGTCGAGCGTACCCAGCTGTGCGCCAACGCGTATTGGCGACAATCATCCCGGCTCAGTGACAGCGCTTTTTCACAGGCGATATCTAGTTGCTCATTGAGAATGCCCGTGACGCCGTCAGTGACGACATCAATTGGGCCTGGCACCGGGAAGGCGGCAACCGGCACGCCGCAGGCCATGGCTTCGAGCATGACGAGACCGAAGGTGTCGGTCTTGCTCGGGAAGACAAAGACATCGGCTGTGGCCAGCGTGTCGGCTAATACCTGACCAAATCGATAACCGGTAAATTCACAATCCGGAAAGCGCCGCTTCAGCGACTGAAAGTCTGGACCGTCGCCAACGATGACCTTGCGGCCGGGCAACGACAAGCTCGCAAACGCTTCGAGGTTTTTCTCGACCGCGATGCGACCGACATACATGAAGATGGGTGCGGAGCCGGTTTCGCGGTTCGGATTGGGTTTGAACAGCTGCGTATCCACGCCACGCCCCCACAGTACGGGGTTATTGAAGCTTCGTTGCAGCAGTTCATCGCGAACCGCCGGTGTTGGTACCAAGGTGGCGGTGCCCCGGTTATGAAACCAGCGCACGAAGCGGTAGGACCAGCTCTCTGGAATAGGAAAGCGCTTGGCGATATAGGCTGGAAACTGCGTGTGGTAGGAGGTCGTGAAAGCCAGCCCGTTTCGAATACAGTAGCGCCGAGCGGCGAGTCCAAGTGGCCCTTCAGTGGAGATGTGGATGGCATGCGGTGCAAATTGATCCAATGCACGACGGAGGCGCCGCCCAGCGAACAG
>JBCCZN010000244.1:0-2555 GCA_039187375.1 Pseudomonadota bacterium | reverse complement strand
GATCACAGTCGCGGCGACCAACCGCGCGGGCGGACGGGCGTACTACTCCAACTTTGGTGCGGCCGTTGATGTCGCCGCGCCCGGTGGCGATGTCACCGGTGCACAGGGTGCTGCCGGCGGTGTGGCGTCCACGCTGAATGCAGGTACAACCGGACCGGCTGGTGACAACTACGTCTATTACCAGGGCACGAGTATGGCCGCACCGCATGTCGCCGGGCTGGCAGCCTTGCTACGCGCCATCGATAGCTCGCTCACACCCGATCAGATCGAGTCGGTCATTACAGGCACTGCGCGGGCGTTCCCGGCGACCTGTAGTCAATGTGGCACGGGTATCGCCGATGCGGCAGCGGCTGTCGCGGCGGTCTCGAATCCGAACCCGCCACCACCACCGCCACCACCAAGCGGCCCGACGGCATTGGAAAATGGCACGCCGGTGAGCCTCAGCGATGGTGCCGACGGGCAGCTGTTCTTCACACTGGAGGTGCCAGCCGGCGCCACGGATTTGAGCTTCCAGATTGCCGGCGGCAGTGGGGATGCAGACTTGTACGTGCGCTTTGGTGCTGAGCCGACGACGAGCACCTACGACTGCAGACCGTATCTGAACGGCAGCAACGAGACCTGCACGATCAGCAATGTTCAGGCAGGCACCTATTACGTGATGATTGATGCCTGGACCGCGTACTCGGGCGTCTCGCTGGTCGGCAGCTTCACGCCACCGGCTGACCCGGGTGATCCGGGTGCCGAAGGCGGTAGCATCACGTTTGATACGGTGAGTCGCGGCCGGCGTGGCTACGCGCGTGGCACCTTCGAGGTGCCGGAGGGTATGTCCGAGCTGACCGTCACCACCACCGGGGGCAGCGGCGCGGCCGATCTGTACATCCGCTATAACCGTCGTGCATCGACCAGTCGGTATGACTGTCGCTCGATCAACAGCGGCACCGCGGAATCGTGTACGATTACCGACCCGCAGGCGGGAACATGGCATATCGCCGTGCACACACGTTCTTCATTCAGCAACGTGACCGCCAGCGCCGTCTGGACCCCGTGAGTTAAATCACGGAAACCGGAGGGCGGGTATGGGGCCTCCCATGCCCGCCCTTTTTCGTTTGGAGAACAAGACGTTGAGTAACCAGACCCGCATTAACTATGTCGAGCTACCCGCAGCTGATCTCAAGGCGATCGAGGCATTTTATGCCACCGCCTTCGGCTGGCGCTTTACCTGGTATGGCGAGGACTATCTCGCCTTCAATGACGGCAAGATTGACGGCGGCTTCTTCAGAAGTGATACCCGAGCGCGCCAAGATGCGGGCTCCGTATTGCTGGTACTGTTGAGCGACGATCTTGAGGTCGCTTACGAGCAGGTCACCGCGCTCGGTGCTGTTATCATCAAGGAGATTTTTTTGTTTCCGGGCGGTCGCCGCTTTCACTTTGCGGACCCAAACGGCAACGAGGTGGCAATCTGGACGATGGAATCAGAGAGCGAGAAACCATAAGCATTCTTGGGGAGGGAACGCTAATGAACACCACCGTACGCAATATTCTGGCTTTCGTGATTGGCGCCGTGGTTGGCAGCGTCGTCAACATCACTCTGGTGGGTCTTGGCATGGCCGTCGTGCCGACACCGGAGGGCTTTGATCCCACAACAATGGAATCCTACGCCGCCACCGCGCACCTGCTGGAGTCAGTCAACTACATCCCGCCCTTGATTGCACATGCGGTCGGCTGTTTCGTTGGCGCTTTGGTCGCGTTTTTGATCGCGGGCTCGCACAAGCACATCCTGGCACTGGCAATCGGTGCCTTTACGCTGGTTGGCGGCGTTTGGGCCGCGAACATCATCCCGGCACCCACCTGGTTCATCGTGACAGACCTGGTGCTGGCTTATCTGCCCATGGCGTTGCTGGCGGTTTGGGTCGGCAGAGCCGTCACCAAAACACCGACGGTTTAGAATTCAAATTCAAATGTGTAGTCCCGTTCAATATCGCGCACCGCGACCGGCTCACCATTTAACTGGACGGGATTGAACCGCGATTCCAGCATCGCATTGACTGCGGCGCGCTCATAGAGCGCGACGTTCATGCCGCCAACCACTCGAACGTTGGCGACTGACCCGTCTGCGCAGATATCAATCAGTAAGTCCACAAGCCCCGGAGTCTGGTTCTTCATAGCCTCAGCTGGCATCGCTGGCACCGCACCGTAAGCCAGTGTCGGTTTGTCCGCGCCATGCGGTAGCGACACCGGCGGTGTTGAGCACTGGCGCTGTGGGTCAAATTGGGTCGAGGCACACGCCGATATCGCTACCGCCAATAGGCTGATCGCGACAATACGAATGGGGTTTGCGTGCATCGTTGACCTCCTCGTTTGCCTTTTGTGTTCTAAATAGACCACAGCTCATGCCGTGGTTGCAAGCTGACAATAGGCCACCTCGTTGACATAAACACCGCGTATCCGCAGATGGTGTGAATCGCATCACACTCGCCTATTTTTTGCTTACGCCATTTCTCGCGTAAGCCTTTGGTTTTACATATTTCGAAATGTTATAGCGTTTCAAAACAAAT
>JBCCZN010000243.1:0-2590 GCA_039187375.1 Pseudomonadota bacterium | reverse complement strand
TCGGAATTTCCGCTTCGTATTCGGCCTCGATGGGATCACCGGTGTTGGTCTCATAACCCAGACGTACGATCCAATACATCACAACGACCAGCGCGATCAGCATGACGATGCCATCAACGCGGCTCAGTTCCAGGTCTAAAAACAACGCCACCGCCAGCAGTGTCACGGCCAACAGGGCTGGCATCTCCCGTTGCAGCGTGCGCGACATCACAGCAATCGGTCGCAACAGTGCCGTCGCACCCAACACTAATGCGATGTTGGCAATGTTGGAGCCGATCGCATTGCCAATCGCAAGGCTCGGTTTGTCGTCCAGCGCTGCGACGATCGACACCAGAATTTCGGGCGCCGAGGTCGCGATGCCGACGACGGTTAAGCCGATCAGCAGAGTCGGTACGCCCAGATTGCGTGCCATGGCGCCCGCACCCACTACGAATCGATCTGCGCCCCAAATCAGGGCCAGCAGACCCACCAGAACCTGCCCGGCATTGATCGCCAGAGAATCCAAAGACACACACTCCTCAACTACGCAGCGCGCTTGCATCGACCCGATCTCAGTTGGCTGAGATCGCAAAAAAGCGCTTGATACTATCAAATGCGGCCGGTGCTGCGAATTCATAAGCGCAGCCGTCGCGCGTTTGGGCACTTCGGGCGCTTGGTTTACACTGGCACGGTTCACAGGAGACCGGTTTGAATCCCGAGACGATACAGCAGCTCATCGAGTCCCACCTGGACGGTGCACAAGCGCGTGTACTGAGTGATGACAATGTGCATTTTGAGGCCGTCGTGGTTGCCGAGCAGTTTGCCGGCAAGCGTGCGGTGGCACGACATCAGCTAATTTATGCTGCGTTGGGCGATCACATGCGCGCGGATATTCACGCATTGTCAATTCGGGCATTTACACCCGACGAATACGCTGACCAATCGTCCTGAGCTATGGACAAACTCGAAATTTCTGGTGGCCAGCGGCTGCGCGGTGAGGTTCAGATCTCGGGAGCCAAGAACGCCACACTGCCCATTCTGGCGGCGACGCTGCTAACCAGGCAGCCGGTGCGCATCAGCAACGTGCCGCATCTGCGTGACGTCACGACAATGATCGCGTTGCTGCAACGTGTTGGTGCGCTCGCCACCATCGAGGAGAAGATGGCCGTCTCGGTAGAGACGCCCGATGGCATTGATCCGGTTGCGCCGTATGAGCTGGTGAAGACCATGCGCGCGTCGGTACTGGTACTGGGGCCACTGGTGGCACGCTTCGGGCGCGCCGATGTTTCCTTGCCGGGTGGTTGCGCCATCGGTGCGCGTCCAGTGGATTTGCATGTTGATGGATTAAGGGCGTTGGGTGCGGATGTCTGGGTCGAGAATGGCTACATCCGCGCACGCGCTGACAGACTCACAGGCGCCCACTTTGTCTTCGATACCGTATCGGTGACCGGGACCGAAAACCTGATGATGGCGGCTGCGCTCGCGGATGGTGATACGGTGTTGGAAAACGCCGCGCGCGAGCCGGAGGTCGAGGATCTCGCGGCGTTTCTCAATCACATGGGCGCGAATATTGAAGGCGCTGGCTCTCCGACAATCCGGATATCCGGCGTAGCGGCGCTGCAGGGTGGCAACTATGCCGTGTTACCGGATCGTATTGAGACCGGTACCTATCTGGTGGCCGCGGCGATGACCCGCGGTCAGGTACGCGTTACTCATACGCGTCCCAGCAATATCGAAGCGGTGCTGGTGAAACTTTCTGACTGCGGGGCGGAAATTAACACCGGTGAGGACTGGGTGGAGTTGGATATGCGGGGGCGCCGGCCACAAGCAGTCGATCTGCGCACTGCACCGCACCCGGGCTTTCCGACCGACATGCAAGCGCAGTTTTGTGCGTTAAATGCCATTGCACAAGGTGGTGGTGCCATCACTGAGACTATTTTCGAGAATCGCTTTATGCACATTCCTGAGTTGCAACGGATGGGTGCCGATTTTCGCTTGCGGGGCAACACCGTACTGTCCCGCGGCGTCGAGCAATTGACCGCCGCGCCGGTTATGGCAACCGATTTGCGCGCATCAGCCGGTCTGGTGTTGGCAGGCTTGGTGGCGAATGGCACGACCGTCGTCGATCGTATTTATCATCTGGATCGCGGCTATGAGCGCATCGAAGACAAACTGCGCGGACTCGGCGCTGAGGTGCGCCGGGTCAACTAACGCCCGCTTGCCAGATCGCGATCACCTGCGATGGCGCGCGTCGATGCCAGTTCGCCGTTACGCAGATAGTCTAATGCCAAGGCCGTGCCGGGTGCCGCTGCAGCTATTCGCAGCAAACCGGTTTGCGCATCGCCGATCGGCTCGCCGTTGATGCGCACCAGCACGTCACCGGGTGCCAGACCCGCTTGGGCGGCCGGACCATCATCGGTAACCGCCGTCAATCGCACGCCGCTGATCGCAAGCGCCTGAATTTCGCGGGTTTCAAGTGTTGTCAGATTGCGCATGGTCAAGCCCAGCCAGCCGCGCCGCACCCGGCCGTCTTGGCGCAGTGACTGCACCACACCACTGACGAGGTTGACCGGGATCGCAAAGCTGATGCCTTCGATGTTGACCTCGCGCG
>JBCCZN010000242.1:0-2642 GCA_039187375.1 Pseudomonadota bacterium | reverse complement strand
TTGGCGATGGCAGGCGGCTACCGAGCCAGCTTCGATTTCCTCGAAACGGTTGGCTTCACTGAAGGCTATGTGCCGGCCAAGCCCTATCGCTCGTGGGGCACTGAACACGTCTATGTGGTCGAGAACCAACCGGATTTCGTCAGCCTGCAACATATTCTGGTGATGTTTTTTGAAGATCAGGAAGGCAATCTTCAAGGCCCGGCAGTGGTCAAGCATTGGCGTCAGGATTGGCAGTATGAAGATACGGATCTGAACGTTTATATCGGTCATGATCGCTGGGCTCAGCGCTCGATTGATGCCGACAGTGTTGGTGGCACCTGGAGCCAGTCGGTCTATCAAGTTGACGATTCGCCCCGTTACCAAGCCATTGGTGCCTGGGTTCACGATGCGAATTACTCCGCTTGGGAAAGCAACACGACGTGGCGACCGTTACCGCGTCGGGAATACAGCGTGCGCTCGGATTACCATGCACTGGTGGGCACTAACCGACATACGATTCTGCCGACCGGCTGGTTGCATGAAGAGGACAATCTAAAAACGGTGCTGGATGAGGACGGCGATCCGATCGACGGTGCCCGCTATCTGGCGCGCGAGTATGGCGTAAACCGCTACGAGCTCATTGAAGACCATGACTTCAGCGCAGGCGATGCCTACTGGGAGAAAACTGCCGCGTTCTGGTCTGATGTTCGGGACGCCTGGGATGAGAAGCTGGCCAGTGAGGCCGTTGTGACTAAAGCCAAGGTCGACGGCATGCCACTATTGATGCAGATGCTCAGCTATTCGAGCGAGATCACCGACTACGATAGTGACACCGGCCGCGCCTACATCAAAGAGCAGCTCGCAAAGTTCTACGAGTAGTTATCGATCGCGTACTGGTAGACCTCAATCGTTGCCGCCGCCACCTTTTCCGGATGGTAGGCATCGATTGCGCTTTGCTTACCGGCACTCGAAAAACGCTGACGGTCTTCTTTTGATTGAAGCAGCCGAATCATGGCATCGGCCAATTCGCGCGTGTTGTTCGGATCGATGAGCAAACCGGTTTTTCCGTTGTCGATCATGTCCGGCATACCGCACAAGTTAGATGAGATCACCGGCACGCCTGCCGCCATCGACTCGGCGATCACCATCGGCGCGTTTTCCTGAAAAGACGGCAAAACAAACATCGCTGCCGTGGAGAGTTTCTCACGTACCATCGGCGCCGGAATACGACCCAACAACTGCACACTGTCGCCTAGGTTCAGTTCGGCGAGCGTGGCATCCACTTCCGCTTTGTACTGCGCATCCGAAAACTCACCGGCGAGCTCTAGCACCGCATCTGGACATTGGTCTAACACCAATTTAAACGCTCGAATCAAGCCCGCCGCATTCTTTCGCGGATTGATCCAACCGGCGAAAAACACCCGATTGGGATTTTCGTGACGTTCAACCTTGAAGCCATCCTGGTGAATGGCATTACAAATATCGAAAATCCGTGCTTCGGTCATCGGGCGCACTTTGTCGCGCACATAAGGTGCAATCGAGATCATCACCTGTTGGCGTGAGAGACCTTTGCGTTCAGCTATACCCCAGGCCATGCGCCGCACTCGCCAGTGCTTCTTGCGCTCGGTCATCAGGTTTTCGGTGTCAAACCCATGCAGCGTGAACACCATCGGTAATCCGAGATTGTTCATTGCCAGTCCATGAGTTTCATGAAAATGCACCACATCCGGCTTCAAGTTGTGCAGATATTGCTTGAGCCGCGCACGCCCAGGACCTGCGAAGATATCGAATAACATCGGCCACGGACCGGCGGGCAAACGATGGATGGTAGCGTAACGGGACCGCTCGATAATCGCTTCGGTACGCTGTTTTTCCAACGTCACCAAATGCAGATCGTCGTAGCCTATCTGATGAAGACCGTGCAATAAGTTGCAGGTTGCCGACTCCACGCCGCCGCGCGGGTTGTCTTCATTCACCGGAAATCGACTATGAAATACGATTCTCATTGTTATTTGCGTCCCTCACCCGAACACGCGTGGCGCAGTCTACCCGACTGATACTCAAATTCCTGTGACTGGCCACACGAATCGCGGTGTGAGCCCTGTCTCATCATGACTTCAGCGCTTTTTTGATCGACGGCGGATACGCTGGTTTTCCCGCGCCTCTTCGAGCATGCGCTTCTTTGTCGCGGTAAATGAACAGATCGGACACTGTGACAAATCATGGAATCGTGCCGGGCAGTATTCCCGCCCGAAAAAGATGATCTGCAGATGCAACCTGTTCCACAGCGATTCGGGAAAAAGACGCTTTAAGTCCGTTTCGGTTTTCTCAACCGTACTGCCATCGCTCAGACCCCACCGCGCTGCTAGCCGGTGTATATGCGTATCAACCGGGAACGCAGGCACGCCATACGCCTGCGACATGACAACCGATGCAGTTTTGTGGCCAACACCTGGCAGTGCCTCCAGGCCCTCGAAGGTGTTCGGCACTCGACCTCCATCGGCCACCAGCATCGCGGACAATCGCTTGATATTTTTGGCCTTGGATGGCGCGAGGCCTAATTGGCGGATCAAGCCGAGAATCGTCTCTACCGGCAATGCAGCCATTGCGAATGGATCAGGGCCCGCCGCGAACAGCGCAGGCGTGACCTCATTGACCTTCTT
>JBCCZN010000241.1:0-2674 GCA_039187375.1 Pseudomonadota bacterium | reverse complement strand
GTGGGGCATCACCCGTGAAGATCAGGACGCGCTGGCACTGACCAGCCACCAACGCACGCACGCGGCTTACGAAGCCGGTTTTTATGACGACCTCGTCGTGCCATACGCCGATCTCAGTCGGGACAACAACCTGCGCCCCGACTCCTCGATGGAACAACTCGCCAAGCTCAAGCCCGCTTTCGATCGGAAAAGCGGCAATGGCACGATGACAGCCGGCAACTCGACACCGCTAACCGATGGTGCCTCCGCGGTGTTGCTCGCCAGCGAAGACTGGGCGCGTGAGCGCAACCTGCCGATTCTCGCGTATCTGGATTTTTGCAAGGTGGCCGCCGTCGATTTCATCGACGATGAAGGACTCCTGATGGCACCAGCCTACGCCGTGTCAGAAATGCTCAAGGATGCTGATATGGGGTTCGGTGACATCGATATTTTCGAAATTCACGAAGCGTTTGCTGCGCAAACGCTTGCGACGATGAAGGCCTGGGAATCACCGGATTTCTGCCGCGACAAGCTCCGTCGAGATACACCACTGGGCAGTATTGATCGCGATAAGCTCAATCCAATGGGCGGTAGTCTGGCAATGGGTCACCCATTTGCAGCGACCGGCGGGCGCATTGTCGCAAGCCTTGCGAAACAACTACACGCGCGTGGCAGCGGCCGTGGGCTCATCTCGATCTGCACCGCCGGAGGCATGGGGGTCACTGCAATTCTGTCCGCGACCTGAGATTGACGCCGTGCAGAAACAACAAACCCCGCTCAAGGCGGGGTTTGTCGTTTTGAGCTGAAGTCTTTCGAATCAGGCTTTGCGACGCGCAACACCCAGACCGAACAGACCCAGACCCATCAGTACCAATGCACCCGGCGCCGGTACAACAGCCCAGACGTAGTCGTTACGACGCGCATCGCGACTGGTCGCGCGATAGGTCAGAACGCCTTGGGAGTAGTACGAGCCATTGCTGTACACGGTGCCATGGAACAGGCGATTTTCAACACCGACGTTGAAGAACGCACCCAGACCACGGCCGAACTGGTTGATGCCAGTTTCACCCGCCTGGCCGGCGATGTCGCGAGCCATCGCGTCATCGTTCCACCAGATCTGGTCGCGCAACTGACGACGCATTTCGTTAAATGTGCCTGTTACATAATACAAACGGTAGCTACCGTCCGCATCGCCGTAACCCGACACATCAACGACATCGCCCTTAATGACTGACGCTTGCGCACCCAGCGGCAACAGCAGCATGGCAGCAACGAGGGCCAGTCCTTTGCGTAGATTTGTCATGTTTTGCTCCTAGCAAATTTATTATTGTGCTTGCATTCCTGCACACACGAATTACAAGCAATTTTTGCGCCAGCTTTACAGAAGGCTGATTTCACAGGCTATTCTGTGACAGCGGTCACAGCCGATCAGGCAAAATGTAAAAAACTTCGACACTCTGAGCGAGCCCGCGACGGATCCGACCGGTCTGCTATGATGGCGCGCGATAAATACCGCGGGGAGACGGATGGAATCTTTGAGTGACTTTTTAAGTGTGTCCAACAGCATCCTTTGGGCACAGCCTGTGCTCTTTGTTTTGTTGGGCACTGGCGTCCTGTTCACCTTCTGGAGCGGTTTTGCGCAATATCGAGCCCTGACACATGGCACGGCAGTAGTACGCGGCAAGTACGACAACCATGACGACCCTGGGGCAATTAGTCACTTTCAGGCGCTCTCCGCAGCGTTGTCAGCCACCGTTGGTCTGGGCAATATCGGCGGTGTCGCACTGGCGATTGCGCTGGGCGGGCCTGGCGCGGTGTTCTGGATGTGGATCGTCGGGCTGTTTGGCATGGCGATCAAAATCACCGAGGTCACGTTGTCGATGCTCTATCGCAACACCGACGACCCGGACAATCCGCACGGTGGCCCGATGTGGGTTGTCGCACACGGCCTGCCAAAGCTCAATCCGAAACTGGCCGGCCTCGGCAAGTTCATCGGTGTCATTTTCTGTCTGACACTGCTGGTCTCAACCGCGACCGGCGGCAATATGTTCCAGGCCTGGAATGTAGGCGAGATCACCGAAGCCTACTTCGGTGTACCGAGTGTGATCACAGGCATCATCCTGGCCCTGGTCGTCGGTGCTGTGATCATCGGCGGCATCAAACGCATCGGCAAAGTAGCAGGCACTTTGGTGCCGTTCATGGTTGCGCTGTACCTATTGGCGGGCTTTTATGTCTTGGCGGTCAATGTCGATCAGATTCCGGCAATGTTCAGCCTCATCATCACCGGCGCATTTTCGCCGCAGGATGCCACCGGCGCCTTCATCGGCGGCACCGTTGGATACGCGTTCCTGATCGGCATGAAACGGGCGCTGTTCTCCAATGAAGCAGGTCAGGGCTCATCGCCGATCGCGCACTCCGCGGCCAAGACGGACGAGCCGGTACGCGAGGGCATCGTCGCCGGGCTTGAGCCGTTCATCGATACGATTGTGGTGTGCACGTTTACCGCGCTGATCATCCTGTCCACCGGTGTATGGAATCGTGACGCAGCAGCGGAGCTCTCCGCAGAGCCGTTCGTGGCCAAGGTCGGCGATGGCGTCTGGCAATTCGAATCCACACCGGCGCCGGATGGCGACGAATATGCGATCGGCGCTCAGGTCTTCGTGATCGTCGAAGGCGATACCAATACTGATACCGG
>JBCCZN010000240.1:0-2682 GCA_039187375.1 Pseudomonadota bacterium | reverse complement strand
TGGCACCACACAAGGTGCACGAGGGTAATCGTCCGAGTACCGTCATCGTATTTCCGGCATTGACGCCGCGCACCCTGGGTCAGTTGATTGCGCTGTATGAACATAAGGTGTTTGTCGAAGGCGTGATCTGGGGGGTCAATTCATTCGACCAATGGGGCGTCGAACTGGGCAAACACCAAGCAAAATCGTTGGCCCCGGCGGTCGCTGATCCCTCTCGCGCTAGTGCTGTCAATGTTTCGACTAAGGCGCTTTTGCGCCAGATCAAACGCTGGCGCCAATAGTCGGTGTTTTTTTGGTATTTTTAGGGTTTGCTCCTTGCGAGCGAGTGTGTATCCGATTGAGGGAAAGGGAATGAAGCAACTTCGATGGTTAATCGGCGTTCTAGCGTGCGGTGTATTTGCATCCGTTTCGGCAGAACCAACAATGGAAGAGTGGGTAAAGCTGCCGGACTTTGGCAACCTGGCGATGTCGACCGACGGCCTGCATATCGCGGCGACGACGCGCATCGACGGCGATGCCTACATGGTGGTCATGAACATCGAAGACCCAGCGAAACCGCAGGTGATCTATCGGATGAAGCCGCCATTGCGTGAGTCGATTGCCGGTATTGAGTGGATTAGTTCGGACCGCCTGTTGTACACGACAACCCGGCAGCTTGGCACGCTCGCGGCACCAATCGGTAGCGGTAACGTCTATGCGATCAATAAGGACGGAAAACGCGGTTCTAGGCTGGTCGGTCCAGGTATTTCCGCATCGTTTTTCGGACTGAACGGTATCGTCAGCAAATTGCCTGAAGATCCGTATGACATTGTTGTATCTACTCAGGGGTTTGGTCGAGGCGCTGTTTTCGAACGCATTAACACCGTCACGGGTAAGCGGACGATCGTAGCAACGTCGCCGTTCGACAATGGTGGCATGGCTGCAGATGAAAACGGCGCAGCCAGATTTGCCGTTGGTAATGATGACTCGACCAACGAAGCGAAGTATGCCTACCGGCAGAGCGCGGACTCCGATTGGGAGATCTTTGATAGCCCGTTCGATGGATCGGTTTGGCCGGTCGGCTTTAATGGTGAAGAAGAAACTGCGCTGATGACCACCAACGATGAGAACAACTTCGGTGTCATCCAGATGGACCTGGTCACAAAAAAATATGAGCAGCTTATCCGGCATGATCGTGTGCCAATTAACTCCATACTCATGGGCACGGATGAGGAGACGGTTGTCGGCGTTGAGTTCTTGCCTGGTTTGCCGGAGATTCAGTATCTACCAGGTGATACCAAGCATCACAGACTTTGGAAGCGCCTGCATTTGTCGTTTCCTGACCAGCATATTCGCATTGGCGATGTCACAGATGATGGCTTAACCGCTCTAGTAACAGTGATTAGTGACAAGCAGCCGCCACGCTATTTCTTGCTGGATACCGAGGCATTCACCGCGCGCTACCTGTTTGATTCTCGCCCCGCCATTAACGCAGAGGAAATGCGCCCGCGTGAGTCGTTTTGGATTGAGGCTCGTGATGGTATCGAATTTCAGCTGTACGTCACTAAACCAGAAGGTGAGGGCCCGTTTCCGACTGTGATGGTCATTCATGGCGGTCCGCATGGCCCCCGCGACACCTGGTCTTACGATCTGGAAGCCCAAATGCTGGCTAGCAAGGGTTATGCAGTCGTACAACCTAATTACCGTGGGTCCGGCGGATTCGGATATCAGTTCGAGCGTTCCGGTTACCGTCGCTGGTATCTGGAGATGCAGGACGACGTGACGGACGCAACGCTCTGGGCAATTGACCAGGGCATTGCCGATCCTGAGCGGACCTGCATTTATGGTGGCAGTTACGGCGGCTTTGCGACGATGGCGGGTGTCACGAAAGAGCCGGATTTGTATGCCTGCGGCTTCGCCTTTGTAGGCGTTTATGATCTGGAGTTAATGCTGACCAGAGGCGATATCCCAGATTTTGAATCAGGACGCACGTTCCTGACTCAGGCATTGGGACGCGATAAGGATGACTTGAAGGCGCGCTCACCCGCGAACCATGTCGCCAACATCAAAGCCGATTTGTATGTCGCGCACGGCAAAGCGGATCAGCGCGTGCCGGTGGTGCAGTACTACAACCTGCTTGAAAAACTGGATCAGGCGAATATTCCGTACGAGTCGCTGCTGGTGTCGCGCGAAGGACACGGTTTTTACAAGCTTGAGAATCGGGTCAAGTACTACAATGAGCTGCTGAATTTTCTTGATAATTCGATCGGCGTGAACGGCAAGGGTAAGGCCGGTCGCTGGTCCGAGCAGCAGCAACTGCCTTAACACATCCCGGGGGGGACATGGCGTCACGCCAGGAGCAAAATAGCGGTACCCGAGCGGTCCGCGATGCGCATCGTTTTGACGAGGCGAAATTGCTTGAGTATCTGCAAGACAGCATCGAGGGTTTCGGACCCTCGATGTCTGTCGAGCAGTTCAAGGGCGGCCAGTCCAATCCGACCTACAAGCTAGTCACACCCAGCGCGAGCTATGTGTTGCGGCGTAAACCGCCGGGCAAGCTACTGAAGTCTGCGCACGCCGTCGATCGCGAATTTCGGGTTATCAGTGCGCTGTACGAGGCCGATTTCCCGGTTGCGCGCCCTTATGTATTGTGCGAAGACGATAGCGTCATCGGCACCATGTTCTACGTGATGGACTGTGTCG
>JBCCZN010000239.1:0-2704 GCA_039187375.1 Pseudomonadota bacterium | reverse complement strand
GCCCCAGACATAGCCGTCATTGTCGCCGTTGTTGCTGCCGCCGGATTCGCTGAAGTCCTGGCCCCAGACATAGCCGTCATTGTCGCCGTTGTTGCTGCCGCCGGATTCGCTGAAATCCTGGCCCCAGACATAGCCGTCATTGTCGCCATTGTTGCTGCCACCGGATTCTCTAAAGTTCTGACCCCAGACGTAACCATCGCTACCGCCCGACGCATCCTGCTGGCCCTGGCTGAGGGTTTGGCTCCAAACATAGCTCTGTCCCACGGCATCGTAGGCATTACCCCAAAGATATCCCTGGCTCCAGACATAGCTCTGGCCCCAAACGTAGCTTTGGCCCCAAACGAAGCCGTCTCCCTCGAAGAATCGCGCACCACTGGCGTCTTCCCAATAAAATCCTGTTTGGGCATCGTATCGGACCGGTCCGACAGAATGTGTGTCGCCGTCCTCATCTATGTAAAGTCCCACAGCCTGCGGCGCGCAGTCTGCACCCGTATTCGACAGAGCTTGTTGCGCATTGACCAATCCGCTGCCCTGTCGCAAGACACTCTCATTGCGCTGTCCGTCCTGCGTGCTAAGTGGCGTCGCAGCAGCGATCAGACGGCATTTGATCTGTGCAGGTGACAATCCTGGCTCCGCTTCGAGCATCAATGCCGCGATCCCACTTACGACCGCAGCCGCTTGAGAGGTGCCGGACATTGCGAAATGTGCCTTGTTCTTGTGCTGCGATTGCGGATTGTCTTTGGCGATATTCGTCTTGTTCGACGCACGCGCCACTAAACGAGCGCCAGGCGCCACGATTTCCGGCTTGACGAAACCGGCTGCTGTCGGGCCAACGGATGAGAACGACGTCACGAAGTCATCGCTAACATCAAATGGCGTTTCGTTATCACTGGCACCACCGACGGTGATGATCTCCGGCATATTGCCCGGCACACCGATCGTGCCGTAACCCGATTGACCATCATTGCCAGCAGAAGCGACGACCACCAAGCCTGCTTCCCAGGCTTTTGCGACCGCCTGGTTCAGCGGGTCGTCCCAATAGACCGAATGCGGTTTTGCACTAAATGACAGGTTCAACACGCGAATGTTGTACTCATCACGATTATCCAGCGCCCACTGAATACCGGAAATTACGCTGCTGTAAGTACCAATGCCACCCGCATCAAAGGCATTAATCGAGACAATGTCTGCACCAGGTGCAACGCCTTCATAACGGCCAGTCCCTGTTTGCGTGCCGCTAGCTGCAATCGCAGCAATGTGCGTACCATGGCCCGAACCGTCATCCAGTTTTTTCTTCGTCTTGGTTTCGCCGTTCTTGATCTCGACTTCCGCCACCAGTCGCTTCCTCAGTCCATTCTTTTTCTTGTCCTTCCAAACACCCGAATCAACAATCGCGATACCGATGCCTTTGCCGGTAATGCCCATCGCGTGAACCGGTGTAACACCTGCCTGATCCAGATAGGCGGTATAAGCGCCGTCTTTGGCTTTTAGCGATTTATCCTTCTCATCAAACAGCTTTAGTCCATAATCTTTCTTGTCGCCGTCATCGGCGGCACTGAATACCAGACCGTCAGCAACAATGCTCAATGACGGAAACTGCGCCTCAAGTGCAGCTGACTCGGCATCACTCATCGACGCGACCACCGCATCGATAATGGCGAGCTCCTGATCGACGCTGATATTCAGCGTACGCAGTGCGGCATGGGCTTGCTCGATAGAATCGGCACTCACCAGGTACTTCTGCGCCGTGAGCTGCTCGGATGTCGGCACGTTCGTAATCGCAGCAAAGGCGCCACCGAGCGCCGTCGATGCAATGATGACTCTGCTAAAGGTATTGATGGACATGGCAATTCCCGTCTGCGCGTGACGCGCTTTAAAACGTGGTTTTCTACTGCAGCTTAGTGTGCAGGAGCCATTGTGTTCGTCGAAGCACCCAACCAGGACAAGTCTCGTTTTGGATTGTGACGCAGTTCAAATAATTTTGCGGTTAAGCCGCTGGATCAAACCGCCTCATCCATGGCTTTGGCTAATACGAAGTCGTTTTGCGTGACACCACCGGCATCGTGTGTCGTCAACTGCACACGAACCGTGTTGTAGACATTGAACCACTCAGGGTGGTGATTTATCGATTCGGCTACCAATGCTACCTGCGTCATAAAGCCAAACGCCTCGATGAAGTTCTCGAATCGAAATTCTCGCGTGAGTTTGCCGTCCTCCATGGACCAGCCCCTATGTGCAGCCAGAGCTGCTTCGATCTGTTCGGTCGTCATTGCGTTCATGTCGTTACCTCTTTCTGGAAAGCGTCATTGAATCCGAACGCGATGTCGCTCGCGCCATGTTGCGTCAAATAATCTAGTCGATGCCGCGCTTCCAAAATCGATGGACGCACGCCCGCATCGATCCACCACAAGGCCTTATTGGCGCGCATGCGTGGTTGAAACCACTGCGTTCGTTGTCGCAGGTAACTGAGATGATCGCTGCGATAAACAAATTCACGCAACGACGCCATATCTTGCCAAACCGACAAAGCGATGATCAAACCTGGCTCACCAAACACATCTGCTGCCTTGGCTTCCTCATCAGGATCACTGAGGCGCCAGACAAAACCGGGCGTACGCTCGGCCAACGCGTTAATCGCAGGCACGCCATCGAAAAACGGTTTAATGCGAGGATCATCGGACGGATAGCGCGGCGTAGCGACGTT
>JBCCZN010000238.1:0-2713 GCA_039187375.1 Pseudomonadota bacterium | reverse complement strand
GTGACTTATCCAGCCACGGCAGGAACAGCGGCAATGCAACAGCAGCACCCATCAGGATGACGCCCAGGAGCTTATCCGGCACCGCTCGCAAAATGGCGTAAAACGGCGTGAAGTACCAAACCGGTGCGATGTGCTCAGGCGTCTTCAAGCGGTTAGCCGGTTCGAAGTTTGCATGCTCCAGGAAATAACCGTTCATCTCCGGTGCGAAGAACACAATGGCGAAGAAAATGGCCAGGAACACGACAATGGCGACCAAGTCCTTGGACGTATGGTACGGATGGAACGCAACACCATCGAGTGGCACACCGTTCGCGTCCTTCTTCTTCTTGATTTCAATGCCATCCGGGTTGTTCGAACCGACCTCATGCAACGCGAGAATATGCACGACCACGAGCATCAGGAGCGCCATCGGCAGCGCAATAACGTGCAGCGCAAAGAAGCGGTTTAGTGTGATATCGCTAATCGAATAATCGCCTCGGATAAAGTCGACCAGCGGCTCGCCGATAACCGGTAGCGCACCAAACAGCGACACAATCACCTGTGCACCCCAGTACGACATTTGACCCCATGGCAACAGATAGCCAAAAAACGCCTCAGCCATCAGCACGATGAAAATCAACATGCCAATAATCCAGATCAACTCGCGCGGCTTGCGATAGGAGCCGTACATCATCGCGCGGAACATATGCAAATAGACGACGACAAAAAACGCCGACGCGCCGGTCGAATGCATGTAGCGAATCACCCAGCCGAACTCGACATCGCGCATGATGTACTCGACCGAGGCAAATGCCTCAGCCGCGCTCGGCTTGTAGTTCATCGTCAGGAATATGCCGGTCAGTAGTTGGATGATCAGCACTACCATTGACAGCACACCGAACACGTACCAAATGTTGAAGTTCTTCGATGCGTAATATTCGGTGACATGCTCTTTGAGCATTGATTCCAGCGGGAAGCGGTCGTTGACCCATTGCATCAGGCCGCCTTTGCTTTCGGTGGTGGGCATATCAGATTCTGCTCTGGCCATTACGCCGCTCCTGTGTCCGTGCCGATTTCAATAGTGGTCTCGCCGATAAACCGATACGGCGGCACCTCGAGGTTGGTGGGTGCCGGAACACCCTTGTAGACGCGACCGGCCAAATCAAACTTGGACCCATGACACGGACAGAAGAACCCTCCCAGCCAGTCACCACCCAAGTCCTCGGCACCGACGTCGAAACGCTGTGATGGCGCGCAGCCAAGGTGCGTGCACTGCCCGAATACAACGAGAATTTCAGGTTTCAATGAACGGAATTCGTTCGACGCATACTCGGGCTGCGTAGAGCTTTCCGAGCCGGGGTCGGCCACGAGCGACTCCGATTCGGTCACGCTCTCCAACATCGTCTCGGTGCGCTTGACGACATATATGGTGCGGCCACGCCACTGTTTACGTGCCATTTGCCCAGGCTCAAGACTGGCGATGTTGACCTCGACGGGCGCACCCAATGCCTGAGCACGTGCGCTGGGTTTCAGTGACCCCAGGAATGGCACCAGGAAAGCGGCTCCACCTGCAGCCCCCGCCGCGGCGGTGGCCATGGCCAGAAACCGACGGCGTCCTACGTCATTCTCGTCTGTCATCTACGACACTCCAATCGTTAAATTGCAGCAGGGCGGCCGGCTACAGCGCGACAGCCCCTGTTTGTGTTGTTGCCAGCCTCGCAGCATCGGTCTAGGCTGGAAACGCAGCCTAAACAGCCGATCGAGGTCATCGCATCAATTCAGTTTGTAACGTACAAGCCGGCCGCACTGAGGTTTGTTGTCCACTTTCGGCAATCGCAATGACTGCGACTGACGTGCTCAAAGCGCTTATCACGCTGACCGACCGGCGGAATTATACAGGTTCGGCGTCTAGGTTGGCTAGCGTACAAAACCTGTTCATTTCACATTAGCGGCCGAAAAATTCGATACCTAAAGTTAGTCAATAATTTGTCAAATCGATGTCTAAGACAAATCTTGTGAATAATTTCTTGTTCGTGCTGCGAAGCACCATCATTGGGCTGGCACTGGCCTGCCTCGTGCTGTTGCTGCGCCCGCTAACGGCGCACCAACACACACCGACCACGCAATCACCCGCCTCCTACGCCGACGCGGTCGCACTCAGTGCACCGGCGGTTGTCAACATCTACACCACCCGCCTGATCGCTCAGCCGAGCGAGCCGGGTGACCCCATTACCGCAACCCGCCAGACCAATCTGGGCTCCGGCGTGATCGTTGATGCCCGAGGCTACATCGTCACCAACTACCACGTGATCGCCGGCGCTGCCGCACAACAAGTCCAATTGGCAGACGGCAGACGTGCGACGCCGCAAGTCATCGGTACCGACATTGACACCGACCTTGCCCTGCTCAAAATCAATCTCGACGGCCTGACACCGATGACGATTGGTCGCTCCGATACGCTTCGAATTGGCGATGTCGTACTCGCGATTGGCAGTCCTTATGGGCTGAGTCAGTCCGTCACCCAAGGCATCGTTTCTGCGACCGGCCGCGGCCGCCTAGGTCTTGCTGCATTCGAGAATTACATCCAGACGGATGCAGCAATCAATAGCGGCAATTCTGGCGGGGCGCTGATCAATACTCGCGGCGAGCTGATCGGGATAAACACCGCGGTTATTTCGCGCGAGGTCAACATCGAAGGCATCAGCTTTGCGATCCCGGTCAACCTCGTCAGTGG
>JBCCZN010000237.1:0-2729 GCA_039187375.1 Pseudomonadota bacterium | reverse complement strand
TCGGGAGTTCCAGCATAGGCGGATCCAGGATATCAGTAGGGGGTAGGGGCTAAGGAGTTCGAGCATAGGCGGATCCAGGGCAGTACGGAAGTGGGGCTACGGAGTTCGAGGCCGAACTTTGCCTTCCTGTCGTTGGCAGCGGTATGTGGATTTACCAGTTATCGATTGTCACGAAAACCTGCGCCCGAGCCGGAAGTGCTGGAGGCGGCACCGGCCGCGGAGCCGCCCACACGCGAGCTAACCTGGGACGATGTACAACCGCTGGATACGATCGGGCTTGAAGTCGGCTACCGGTTGATACCGCTTGTCGATCGACAGCGTGGCGGACCGCTTGTTAATCGAATCAAAGGTGTGCGCCGCAAGCTGACCGATAGTCTGGGCTTCTTGCTCCCCCCGGTGCACATTCGCGACAACCTGGATTTGAAGCCATCGCAATACCGGGTATCGCTGATGGGTGTGCCATTGGGAGAGGGCGAGATCGAAACCGACAAAGAGCTTGCGATCAACCCTGGCCAGGTGTTCGGTGAATTGCAGGGTCTCAAAACCACTGATCCGGCGTTCGGTCTACCAGCAGTCTGGATAGATTCTACGCAGCAGGAAGAGGCGCAGATGCTTGGCTATACCGTCGTTGATACCAGCACGGTCGTGGCCACTCATATCAGTCAGGTGCTGCACGAGTACGCGCACGAGCTGATCGGTCATGAAGAGATGCAGCAACTACTGGATCGTCTCTCTCAGTCAGCACCCAAGCTGGTCGAGGAGTTGACGCCCAAAACACTGCCGATGGCGACGGTCTTGCGGGTGTTGCAAAACCTGCTGCGCGAGGGCATTGCGATCCGCAATATTCGCAAAATCGCCGAAGTCTTGGCTGATCACGGCGCCAAGAGTCAAGATCCTGACGTTCTGACCTCTGCCGTACGCGTGGTTCTGGGGCGCTCGATCGTCCAGGACATCAGTGGTAATGCGGAAGAAGTGCCTGTTATGACGCTGGATCCAGAGTTGGAACAGATCTTGAATAACTCTAGCCAGAACGGCACCGTCGCCGGCCTTGAACCGGGTCTGGTAGAGCGTATCCACTCAGCTTTGACTGAAAAGGCACGCGACCAGGAAGCGACAGGGGAATCGGCGGTGTTGTTGGTCGGACCGGCGGTACGTCCGTGGTTGGCACGCATGATGAAGGGCATCCGTAACCTGCACGTGCTGGCCTACAACGAGATACCGGACGACCGACAGATACGAATGATCGCAACAGTCGGGCAGTAACCGGCAATTGCGCCGCGCATGGATGCGCGGTGGATCAGGCAGGGAGCGAAGAGTATGAAGATCAAACGGTTCCTCGCACCGAATATGCGAGAGGCGCTCAAGGCGGTGCGTCTGGAGCAGGGTCCCGATGCGGTGATCCTGTCCAATCGACGCGTCGGTGACTATATCGAGATCATCGCTGCACTCGATTATGACGAGGCATTGATGCAACAGGCATTGCGCCGCAGTGAGCCTCAGGCGGTAGCCAATGATGCCGCGGATGTGGGTGAGCACGGGTTCGAGATTGATGAGGCGGATTCAACATCATCGCCGGTATCCACGTCAGAGGCAGTCAGTGCGCTGGTGCGCAAGGTCGCGACGTCTGATTTACAGGCTCGCACGCATCGTTTTGATGATACCCATGTAACCGAAATCGAACTGCACGATCAGGATGCCGTCGCGGACCATAGTCTGCAGGATGAGTTGGCTCAATTGCGCGCACTGTTGCAAACGCAGATGAGTCGCAGTGGTTGGCAACAACATGCCAAAACCTCACCGGGCACGGCGCAAGTTTTGCGCAATCTTTCGCGCTTGGGTTTGACGCCCGATGTTGCAGAACAAGTGATTGGGTTAATCGCCGATACCGATACGGATGTTGCGGGCGGTTGGCAGGCACCGGTCGCGGCACTGACTCAGATGGTGCCGGCGAATGATGCAGGCTTGATCAGTGAGGGCGGCGTCGCTGCCATCGTTGGGCCGACCGGGGTCGGTAAGACAACGACGATTGCCAAGCTGGCGGCACGCTTCGCTCTGCGACATGGTTCGCGCAACGTTGCCCTAGTGAGCATGGATTCCTATCGAGTCGGTGCGCGCGATCAGTTGCGCCTGTTCGCACGTATTTTGAATACCAGTGTCTATGAAGCACAGGATCAGGCTAGCCTGCGTGCACTGCTGCCGACGTTGTCCGATTATCAATTGGTGTTGATCGATACTGCGGGTGTCAGTCAACGCGACCCGCGGTTGGTGAAGATGCTCGATGGCCTGACGAATCAACCGACACCGGTATCGCTGTATCTGGCACTGGCCGCAACAGCAGACGAAGAATTGATGGATGAGGTCGTGCTTTGTTATCGACAGGCCTCGCTCGACGGTCTGATCGTGACCAAGACCGATGAGGCCAGTCGGTTGGGTGCGCCGCTGTCGATGGCGATACGCCACCAGCTGCCACTGACCTATATCTGTGACGGTCAGCATGTCCCTGACAACCTGCATGCCGCTATTGACCGAAAACTCTGGTTGGTGCAGTTGGCATTGCGGTTGGCGAGTTAGCCATTGACCACCTCCCGCAAGCCGAACCGCTCGGCCATCTGATATTCGTTTGGAATGTGGCGTTGCTCACGCGCCAACCGCAATGCCAACTGCACCAACCAGAGTTTTCGGTCAATAGCGGCATTCAGGTTGTCAGGGACATGCTGACCGTCACAGAT
>JBCCZN010000236.1:0-2743 GCA_039187375.1 Pseudomonadota bacterium | reverse complement strand
GGAACTGCAAAGCCATATCGGCCTGTTCGTGCATTGAGACCATAGTCTCGGATCGTTTGTAGTCGCGACTCACTAATGCTAGTACTTGACCGATCGATGCGGTTACGATCATGCCCAGGCTGACACCAATCAGAAGTTCGATCAGCGTGACACCGCGTTGATTCATCGCAGCCTCACCACCCGCGCCTGAGTGCGCGGTACTGGGAATCGAGAATCTCGCCACTGCACCGCCACCCGCCAGGTATCGCTCGCCACTGGCGTCGCCTCCAGTCGTCCGGCGGGTAGTTGTTGCGCTGTATCCTCAATCAGCAACGGCCAAAGCGCTGCATTCGGCGTGCCGGCCGCGCGCAGATTTTCGGTTGCGCTGAATAACAGGTGGCTTGCTTGCCAGGCATGCAGCCCACTGGTGTGTTGTTGTTGCGTCCACACGAACATTGCCAGTGAGCCGCTTAATCCGGTTGCGGTAATGACCAGCGCCACCAGGATTTCCACCAGTGTGAATCCGCGAGGCAGTGTGTTCATGGGCAGACACCCGCTGAGTCGATACGATTGCGTCGCACGCGTCCGGTGTAGCTAACGGTTAGCGTTTGCGGCGGCGTGCTCGCTGAGCGATCGCACAGCGTAATGCTGCCATTGGTCGCGCGACGCGCGCGGCCATTGAACTGGAACTGGCGCCGATTACTGAGGATCGCCACGCGCGGATCGCCGGTATTGACGGAGAGGATCGTCTCGCCGATATCGACCTGAGGCGGCGAATCTGCATCAGCATTGATAAAGCTCAGCCAACCGCTACCGAACGACGCATTCGTCGTGCACTGAGTACCGTTGCTTGTCGGACAGACAACCGCCGGGAGGGAATGGGCGATCGCTTGACGCCGCGCCGCATGCAAGTCGTGCATCAGGTCATTCGCGGCCGCCTCGATGCGCTGGCGTGCGACCCACTGGTGCATCGGCGGAATGCTGGCCACTCCTAGCACCGCGATGATCGCGACAGTAGCCAGCAATTCGACCAGGCTCAATCCGCTGGCTGTACCCTTGGGTGTTTTGTTCATGCCGACAGGTTAGCCGACCTTTCAGGCCACTATCGTCTGTGAAATTGGTCAGCTCATACGGATTCGGGTGGTTTTACAGTGCGCGCTTCGATTGTTCGAGCCTCCGGGTTTCTATACAATCCACGTCCCGCAACGCACAACCGTGCTAGTGCCGATGTAGCTCAGTTGGTAGAGCAACGCATTCGTAATGCGTAGGTCCGCAGTTCGAGTCTGCGCATCGGCACCAATCCGGTCAATCGTCAAGATAGCCGAAATAGAAGACTGCAACTCTCGACCGTCAATTGACGAGCCCTGTACTTTGGCAATCTGTACCTGCAATAGTCTGTGTTCAAGGGCATACTCTGGTCGTGCCAACTAGTGAAGACAGAGCAGCGGGCAGACGAGAGTATGTGCACCGATGGGCAATCGAAAAAAGCGACTGATTTCGGATCTAGCCATCTCAGTCGAACCCGAATGGTCGAGTGACCCAGACTAGTCAGAACGTGACAGGGCTTGGGTATGTCCGCTAACTCTCCACGGCCGGTTCTTGTGGCGGTCGGTGAGACCAGTGTGTCAGTACCGGCGGATCTGACGCTAGCTGATTCCCCTCTCGATATGATGGTACGTGCAGCCAAGGCGACGCTGCACGATGCCAGTAACAACCGTATCGCAGCGCAGCTGGATACAATCGTTGCGGTGCGTACTATGTCCGAATCTGCGCCGCACCTGAAAAGCCCGTTTGGCGATGCCGAAAACTACCCACGAGCCGTTGCGCAGCGTTTGGGCATTACGCCCAAGCATGCGTTGTATTCGCAGATCGGGGGTCAAACACCTCAAGCATTGGTCAATCAATACGCCGCCGCGATCGCAGCAGGCGAGACGCGGGCGGTGTTGATTGTCGGTGGCGAGGCGACAGCGAATCAAAAAGCACTGAAAAAAGCGGGTATCGCGGCTGACTGGCGTGTCTTGGCATCGGGTGAGTGCGACACTCAGGGTGTAGATCCATTCGATATTCTGGACGCAGCTCAATTGGCGAATGAGTTGTTTGATATCGCGGCGATTTACACCTTGTTCGATCACGCGCATCGTGCGCGATTGGGTAAGACGCGCGAAGCCTATGCACAACACTGCGCGAACCTGTTCGCACCATTTAGTGAGGTGGCTGCAAGTCACTCTAATGCGCTGCAGAACAGAGCGTTGAGCGCGGCGCAAATCGCGGCGGTTTCCGAGGACAATCCAGCGATTACCGATTGCTACACGAGGGCGATGGTTGCAAAAGACGGTGTCAATCAAGCTGCCGGTTTGATCCTGATGCAAGAGGAGCTGGCCATCGAAATCGGTCTGGATCCTTCGCAATTCGTCTACCCGCTGGCCGGTACCGAGTCGACAGAGAAGACCATCAGCATGCGCACCGACTTATCATCTGCACCGGCAATGCAGGCGGCTTACGATGTGGTATTTGAAGCAACGGGTCTGTCTGTCGAAGATATCGATTGCTTCGATCTGTATAGCTGTTTCCCGATTGCCGTATTTTGCGCTTGCAATGCACTGGGGATCGACGCCGACGATCCACGCGGTTTGACCCTGACTGGCGGACTGCCATTTTTCGGTGGGCCTGGGAATAACTACTCGATGCACGCCATTGTGCAGTTAGCGCATCGTTTACGTCGCCGCTCTCAGGGCCTTGGCCTTATTGGCGCCAACGGCGGGTT
>JBCCZN010000235.1:0-2876 GCA_039187375.1 Pseudomonadota bacterium | reverse complement strand
GCACTGTTCGGCGAATCGCAATGGGACTGGCACAGCGCGACGCATGCATTAACAGGCTCACACATCGAGAAATTCAAACCAATGTTGATGCGCGTTGAACAAAAACAGATCGACGCCATGGTCGAGGCATCACGGGAATAACCGATGCAGACATGGTTCATGACGATCGTGAGCTCGGCACTGATCAATCATCTGGTGCTGGCGCACGTTGTGCGAACGAACCCGTCCTTTGATGATCACCAGCAATTCGCGATCGCGCTCAGGCTGGCTGCCACAACGCTGATTGTGGCATTGGCAAGCACCGCTGCAAATTTTCCGGTCAACGCATGGCTGCTCGCAGCCCCTGACAGTGCGTTCCTGCGTACACCGGCAGCGATACTGGTTATCGCATCGGTTGTCACAATTGTGCAGCGGTTTATGCGAAGCGTCAGTGTCATGACGAACGAAAAATCCCACCTGCTCACCGCATTGCTATGGCTCAATAGCACCGTCATTGGCATTGTGATGATTCACACACCGGCAGCGGCGCGTTGGCTGGACTCAATCTGGATTAGCGGTGCAGCCGGCGCTGGTCTTGGCTTATTGACCGTCGCGTTCGCGGCGAGCCATCGACACATCGAACATGACAACATACCTGTCGCGTTGCGCGGCACGGCAATCGCCTTCATCACGGCAGGCTTGGTGTCACTGGCATTGCTGGGCTTCACAGGCGTTGTCAGATGATCCGCGAGGTGTGTCTCGCATTGGTGCCTGCCGCCATTGTTTACACCTATTTTTTCGGCTGGGGCGTTGTCTTCAATGTAGCGATCTGCATATCGGCCTGCGTTGCTTTCGAAGCGTTGGCATTGACACTGAAGCAGCAAGCTCCCCTGCCTGTGCTTGCCGACTACAGTGCCTGTTTGACTGGATTATTGCTGGCATTCGCACTACCCACCTATTTACCAATCTATGTCACGCTGACGGCTTGCGCGTTTGCCATTCTGGTGGCCAAGCAGGCCTACGGCGGCATTGGCTTTAACCTGTTTAACCCTGCAATGGTGGGTTACTGCGCAGTGATGGTGTCATTTCCAATCGAGATGAGCACCTGGTTGCCACCGTTTCTTGGAGATATTGACTATGTCAGACCCGCGTTTACCGATCAGCTTCTGTATGTGCTGACTGGCGATTGGCCTGCACCCTACACACTGGATGCGGTCTCCCAGGCGACCCCGCTGGATCGCGTGAAGAGTGGCCTGCATGCCAGTGAGATTTTTATAGAGATTCGCACTAATCCAGTGTTCGGTGATTTCGGTGGGCGCGGCTGGGAGTGGATCGGTAATTTCATTGCGCTGGGGGGGGGCTACCTGCTCTATCGCGGTTTGATAAGTTGGCACATACCGGTATCTGTACTGGCAGGTGTGGTGATTCCGGCCACGCTGCACAGCCTGTTGGTTTCAGGTGCGGTGCCCGGTGCTGGCTTTCACGTATTCAGTGGCGCAACGCTTCTTGGAGCCTTCTTTATCGCCACAGATCCGGTGTCCGCCGCCAGTCATCCGCGCGGACGACTGGTTTATGGATTTGGCATTGGCCTCATCGCCTGGTCAATTCGCACCTGGGGCGGTTATCCAGACGGCATTGCGTTTGCGGTGTTATTGATGAACACGGCGGTACCACTCATTGACCGCTTCAGCAAACCGGAGGGTACCGCGCATGCAGCCTGAGCCGGACAGCACAGCGCAATTTGCGATGCGCTACCCGATTTTTTCGGTTGTTGTGTTTGCAGCCCTGTCCATCGCCATTGTCTTGGTCAGCTGGCAAGTCACTAAACGACGCATCGACGCCAACGAAAATGCAGCGCGTCTTGCTGAGTTCACCGCAGTACTGGGGCAGATTCCGTTCGATTCGATCAATTTCAATACCCCGCAGATGATTGAACCTCCGCATCGACTTCCTGGAGACACAGCGGTACCGCTGCTTACTGCACAATCCAACGGTAAGACCGTCGCATGGGTATTACTCATTACGGCCAGGGGCTACAACGGACCTGTTTCATTGATGCTGGGCGTTGATACGCGCGCCACGATCACCGGCGTCCGGGTGCTAGCACATACCGAAACGACCGGTCTTGGCGATAACATCGAATTACAACATTCCGACTGGATACTCGGCTTTGCTGGCCAACGATATATCGGCGATATCGACCCACGCTGGGCACTGATTGCTGATGGCGGCGAGTTTGATGCATTCACCGGCGCAACCATCACACCCAGAGGTGTCGTCGATGCGATCGCCCAGACCTTACGCTGGGTTAACCTCAACCAAGCCATATTGCTCGACGGCCGCATACCATGAGCGCGCAGTTTGAGGCACTGTGGCGCGAGCATCCTGAGCTGGTTCAATTATTGGGTCTGTGTCCGTTGCTCGGTGCGGCAACCAGTACCGTCAACGCGCTGGGTCTGAGTATTGCGACGCTCTGGGTACTCGTTGGCAGCACAGTGATTGTCCTGATCACGCAGCGGTTGATCGCGCCACCGGTACGCATCGCTATTGTGTTGATGTTGATCGTCGCGCAGGTCACCTCATGCGAGCTGCTATTCCAGGCGTTCCTGCCCGAGCTGCGTGCGAACATGGGTGTTTTTCTACCGTTGCTGGTGGTGAACTGTCTCTTCATCGTACGCATGCAAACTCTGGCAACAAGCACGGCAAAAGGACGCGTCGTCATCGAGACTCTAGGTTCGGTCACAGCGTTTTCACTCTGCCTCATCGGCGTTGGTACGCTGCGCGAATTGCTCGGCACTGGTGCCGTGTTGCAGAATCTGGATCAGTTGCTTCCAGGCGTATCCGGCGCAGGTTTGACCCTCTCGGATAACGGTGTGTTACTTGCATTATTACCGCCG
>JBCCZN010000234.1:0-2878 GCA_039187375.1 Pseudomonadota bacterium | reverse complement strand
GTTACCAGAAGCCGCCTGGGCCAGTTTCGTTGCCGCCGACGTGTGACCGGGTGCGCAATTGTTGGTGACATAAACTGGTCCAGGCGGCTTCCGGTAACGCAAATCGATCTCCGAATTGTGAATTGAGTTCGGTTAGCGCCGCCGCGACATCCTCGATGCCACGTTCACGCGCATAGCGCAACGGGCCACCGCGGAAAGGTGCAAATCCGGTACCGAAAATAATGCCGGCATCGAGTAAATCTTCACTCGCAACAATGCCCTCATGCAGGCACAGGATCGCCTCGCGCACCATCGGAAGGATCAGCCGATCTGTTACGTTTTCAGGCAGTGCAGGGGCGTCGGGCTGCGCTGGTTTGACGGCCTTGCCCTCGACCCATTCGTAAAACCCTTTACCTGCCTTGCGACCGACGTGGCCGGCGTCGACCATCTCAATCAGTTCACCAAGATCAGACTCGTCGTTGCCCAGCACGCGTGACACGCTCAAACCCACATCCAGTCCCACGGTATCGGCTAGTTCAACCGGCCCCATCGGCATGCCAAACGCGAGCGCAGCTTTGTCAATCGCTTGCTTGGCGTAACCTTCGCTGACGAGTCGGAACGCCTCGCCCATGTAAGGCGCCAGAATCCGATTGACCACAAAACCCGGCGCACTCTTGCAGAGTAATGGTGATTTGGCGATGCGTTTGACGAATGCCAACCCAATATCGAGCGCCTCGGCCGCGGCACCGTCGGCTTCGATGACCTCAACAAGTGGCAACTGCGCCACCGGATTGAAAAAATGCAGACCGATGAATCGGTCAGGCTCTGGCAGGCCTTCGCGCAAGATTTCAAGCGGAATGCTGGAGGTGTTGCTGGCGAGTATCGCACCGGGCTTCATCTTAGCAACAAGCTGCTGATACAACGACTGCTTCGCCTCTTGGTTTTCAAAAATTGCCTCGATCACAAGGTCTGCATTGGCGACTTCATTCGCCTCTACGTCAGCAATCAAGTTGTTGCGGGTCGCCTCCAGTTTGGTCGCATCCCGTATCTTGCGTTCGAACAGTTTGTGCGCGCGCGCCAGAGCCGGTTCGATATATTTCATCTCACGATCCTGCAATGACACTCGCAAGCCGCGCAGCGCACACCAGGCAGCGATGTCGCCACCCATTACGCCGGCGCCGACCACGTGGACATGCGCTACCTGTGTTGTCGGCTTGTTGCCCTGACCCTTGAGTTTGTTCTGCAGGAAGAACACGCGCACCAGATTCTGCGCGGTGTTGCCGACCATGAGTCTGGCGATAGAGCGTGCCTCAGCATCATAGCCTGTGGTCGGGCTGGCACCGTGCTGGCGCCACAGATCAATGATCGCAAACGGCGCGGGGTAGTGGGCTGGATTCGCTTTGGCTGCTGTCTGTTTACGAATACCGTTGGCAACGATGCCTCTGACACCCGGCAGATTCAGCAGGCGCTTGGACAACGGTGCCCGTGCACGCGCAGGACGATTCGCAGCGATTTCAGCCGCTTTTTCGTGAAGCTGATCGCGACTGCATACCGCATCAACCAGCCCCAACTGCATCGCTTTGGCCGGCTTGATCGATTTTCCGGTTAGCATCAACGGCATGGCGTCAGCCACACCGGCCAGTTGGATCGCGCGTACGGTACCGCCGAAACCCGGATGAATACCAAGTTTGACCTCAGGCAGACCGATCGTGCCCTTGTCCGAGTCAACTGCAACTCGGTAGTGACAAGCCATTGCCAACTCCAGACCGCCCCCCAGCGCGAAACCGTCGATCGCAGCCACGGTTGGAAACGTAGCCTGCTCAAGCCGATCCAGCACCTGTTGGCCTAGGCGCACGAGCTCATAGGCCTCGTGCTCGTTGGCGAGCCGTGTGAACTCATTGATATCGGCACCCATAACGAATCCCGATGGCTTCTTCGAATGAATCACTAGCGCTGCTGGCGGATTGCGCTGCGCGTCTGTGATGAGCTGATCGAGCTCACGCAACACCGGGCCGGACAAAACATTAGCGCTGCCATCAGCCTTATCAGCCCCCAGCCACAAGACGCCAGCGTCATCACGCTCTGATTGCCAGTGCTCAAACTCGCTCATTATTGACCTCTTTTTTCAATTTCAAACTCGCAGACTAACGGCAGGTGATCGGACAACTGCACATTCGGGATATCGAAATGGGTGATGTGGATGCCGTCCTGGTACAAAACGAAATCCAGCTCCTTACGCGGCGCATTACTCGGGAAGGACGGCAGATTATTCACATTGGCACTGCGCAGTCCGGCCGCTTTCATAAACAGATAAATCTCATCCTGACCCCAAAAGGTGTTGAAATCGCCAATCACCATAGCCGGCTTTTGCGCTGCCGCTACCAGATCGTATAGATGCTTCAGCTGGGCATGTCGATGACGGTATTTCAACGACAGATGCACCAGAAAAATTGCCACATCATCAAGCTCCAATTCGATAATCAAGCGCTTGATACCGGTATCGAAGTAATGAAAGCGCTCATTGCAAATGGCCGGGCTTGCCAAGAAGGCATTGCCCTGTTTGCGCAGAATGGGCAATAACTGGTGAATGGTATCAACGCCGTATTTTGTTTCGTACGACGAGCTGTGACCTAGCGCTGCGGCGATCTCCGTTGCCTGATTGACTTTGCGCGAGCGGATTGAACCAGTGTCGACTTCAACCAAACCCACAATGTCGGGCTTTTGGTCCTGCAAAAACCGGATCAACTTGGCAAGGTTCGCCTGATTGCCCAACAGGTACCCCGCTCCAGGGACCGGCATATGGGTTGCCAGACCACTGCCGATGCCATAGCAGATGTTATAGAGAACAAGTTTCAACGGCCGAGAACCTGCCAACGGGTATAAACAGGTGAATTGTCGC
>JBCCZN010000233.1:0-2984 GCA_039187375.1 Pseudomonadota bacterium | reverse complement strand
GTCTCCGATCATCGGTCATGGTCGCTACGCGATGAAACGCAAACGTATCTCGCAGACGCTGGTCACCGAATTTGGTATCACGCAGTTTGGCCACCCCCACAACGCCTATCTGGAGATTCTGGTCGACACCGGCATCATCGGGCTGGGCATTTGTCTGATGTTCTTCGGACGCTTGGGGCTGCGATGCTTCAGAGTCACTGCAGCCGGTGAACCGGGCGTGGATAGCGGCATCGCCGGCATGTGTCTGGCGTTTCTGACAGTCCAAGCGGTCGCGGCGATCGGCTCGCAATCGTTTTATCCTCAACAAAGCGCCACGCTACTTTGGGTGGTCATGGGACTGGCGATGTGTGCCCTGCCACCTAGCGTACGGGTCGCCAAGCAAAACCGCACCAACATGCGCCAGGTCTCATTACCCAATGCCGGTTCGTGACCTCTGACAAAACTCTTATTAGACTAGCGGCGCTTCTCGCGCGTACGGAATAGACAATGATCGCTCACAAGCTCAAGACCATATTCATTCACATACCAAAGACCGCCGGCAGCAGTATCGAAGTCGCACTGGATTCGGTTGAAAAAACCAATAAAGGCGCCGTGGATCCGCGTACCGGTGAGCACAATCCGGTGACTACCAAGCCGGAGAAACACTACGACGCCGTCGCCTGCCGCAACGCCTACGGCGCTGATGTGTGGAATGACTATTTCAAGTTCGCCGTAGTGCGTAACCCGTGGGATCGACTGCACAGCAACTGGTGGAATCGAAAAAACGAAAAGCAACCCTGGACGCTGGATTTCAGCAGCTACGTGCGCACCAATCTCGACCCCGCGCTGCCGCGGCGAGTCGCAGGGCTATTTTTGCGTCGTTATGCCCGACCGCAACCATTGCGTGGACAGGTGGAGTGGTTGACCTCGGCCAACGGTGAGTTCGAAATCGATTACGTGATCAAATTTGAGTCATTGAAAGAGCACTTCGCCGAGGTCAAGAAAACCATCGGTCTGGACTATGAAGAGCTGCCGAAAATTCTGCATGCCAACAAGCATAAGGAAAAACGCAACCATTACTCCCAGGACTATGATGCGAAGACTCGGGAAATCGTCGATCGCGTTTACGCCGCGGACATCGAACGCTTCGAGTACGAGTTCGTCAAAAAAGACTAAAGCCTGAGTTTTTTGCGCACGACTCGTTTGGCCGAGTCCGGCAGCAACAGCGCCCAGTAAATCACAAGCGTCAGCAGTCCACCGATGGCGACACAGGCCGCCGCGACGACCCAACGATCCGCATCAAATTGCTGACGCGCCAGATACATCAAACCGGCCAGCGGCACGTTCATCAGCGCAGGCCGGACAAAGCTGCGTAGCGTGTATTTGACCAGGCTGATACCGAAATGTAGCTTCAAAAAAATCGGTATCACGACCCCCTTACCAAGGGTCCATGACGCACCGATTAACAGTGCTGCGCTGATGATCGACCAATCCCAAAATCCCATTTCCACCGCAGCGGCACCCGCCAGTAACACAACGGAACTGGTGATCAAACTGGCTATCGCGACCTTGCCGTGAGCGTTCATACCCGCCAGCACGCTGGTGGTGCCCAGTTGCGACACCGGCAACAGCGTGCCGGCAACCAAACACCACATCATCTGCTGATTGGCATAACCATCGCCCATCCAGATCTGCAACACGACATCGCCGAAGAACACCAAAACCAGCATCATCGGCAGTGTTAACGCCAAGCCGACACCACCGATGTTGAAGACCATGTCACGCGCTTCATCGCGCTTGTCCATACCGATCAAACTACTGGTAATGGGTACTAGCAACGTGGCGGTACGCCGCACGAGTAACTCGCAGTGCCGAATCAATGCAATGCCGCGCGCCAGCACCGCGACCGCAGCAGGACCTGCCGACGCGGTCAAAAATATCGTCACCGCCTGAAAAACCAATACGTCCGGTGCCACCGAAATTGACGACTTGCCACCAAATTTCAGCAGCTTCAAACCACGCTTCAGGCGCCACTCCTTGAAACTGAAGGCGGCTTCCGGACAAATGATGCGCGCCATGACCATCCTGAAGATCGTCACAACAGCACTGACACCGAACACGACCAGTGCCAGACTGATCAGACCGCCACCGAATGACAACGTCGTGACCATCAGCACCGCAAGCAGAATGTCCATCGCCGCGTTGATGCCGTGTTGTAAATCGGTACGGTGACAACCGGCGAGAATACCGCCAGCCGGGTTGCCCACCATACGCACAGCGACGGAGCCGCACAGCAGGAACAACACCCAGAATGCTTCGGTGGCACGCTCGGCGCTGGGCAGTTCGATCCAGTGAACGATCAGCGCCGCAGCGATGGCGGCCGCGACCATCGCAAACGCAGCAATGATGTTCTGGATGATTGAGATGGCGGTGACCGATTGCACCAGTGCGACATGATCTCCGGCGGCGCGATGCAAGCCGACATAGCGGGACACCGAGCCTCCAATACCGACATTAGCCAGCGCCAGATATCGAACTGTCGCCCAGCCGAGATCCCAAATGCCGAGGGATGCCGGCCCGAGCGAGTCACTGATTTGTCGGGGGATCAGAAATCCGACTACCAGCACGCACAGATAGGCACCCCAGCTGACCGCCACGTTTTTGCCGAGGCGATCCAGACCAGTCAGGTCAGTATTGGGCTTGTCTGCAGTGCTGCTCATTGTTGTCGTTCACGCGGATGACCTCGCGCAGGTATCATAGTCGGATTATTGTTAATCGTTGGCGTACTGGTTCACTATTTCTCGCGCCTGCACGTAGATGTCACCAATTCGAACACGCTTATTGATCGGCAGTGTCGCACTCGCAGCAACACTGTTGCTACTGCCACCACACTGGCAGGAGTCGCTGATCGATGTCGTATCGCCGTGGCACCTGGGCGTGCAACGCGAGCGCAACATGATGGTGGCGATGCGCGATGGTGTGCATCTACGCACTGAGGTGCTGCT
>JBCCZN010000232.1:0-3016 GCA_039187375.1 Pseudomonadota bacterium | reverse complement strand
GCGCGCCATTCGGTCGCGCGGCGCACTGGAACCGGTGTTCGTCGATGATGCGGATAAGTTGCCGACGACGCTCGCCAATATTGTGCGTCCTGGTGATCTGTTGCTGACGATGGGTGCGGGCAATGTCGGTGCCATGGCACAAGCCGTGCCGGAAAAACTGCGTGAAGCGTTGCATCTACGCAAAGGTCGGGCGTCATGACGAGCACGACACCGATGATCATCGACCCGGCACTGCGTGAGCAATGGCATGCCCAGTTTGGCGATACGCTGGCGTTTGATGTGCCTATGTCGGCACATACGTCCTGGCGGGTCGGCGGCCTGGCACAGGTGTTGTTTCAGCCGCGCAGCCTTGAGTCTCTGAGCCAGTTTGTGCGTGAGTTGCCGGCACAGATTCCGCTTCACTGGGTCGGTCTTGGCAGTAACCTGCTGGTGCGCGATGGCGGAGTCGCCGGTGTCGTCGTCACCACCAAGAAACTGCCTCACGATATCGCTCAGGACGCGCAGGGGGATGTGGTCGCTAGTGCCGGAACGCCGTGTACGACGCTCGCACGACAACTGGTGCGCTGGGGTCTCGGGCCCAGTGAGTTCTTCGCCGGTATTCCCGGCTCACTCGGTGGTGCGTTGACGATGAACGCCGGTGCACACGGTCACGAAACCTGGGACGTCGTGAGATTTGCACGCTTGTTGCATCGAGATGGACGGATTCGTCAATACACGCCAGGTGATTTCAAGATTGCCTACCGCAGTGTGGTGTTGCCGGCACAGGGCTGGTTTGTTGGCGCGACACTGCGCTTCGATCCCGACTACGAACCTAGCTTGCAACATATGCGTGAGCTGCAGGATCGGCGCAAACAAACCCAGCCTTTGGGTTTGCCGAGTTGCGGTTCGGTCTTTCGTAACCCCGATGGTGACCACGCCGCTCGACTTATCGAGGTGGCGGGACTGAAAGGGCATCAAATTGGCGGTGCGCAAGTCTCACCCAAACATGCCAACTTCATTATCAATACCGGTGCCGCGACTGCGGCCGATATTGAAGCACTGATTACGCACGTTCAGGACACTGTGTCGCAACACCATAGTGTTGCGTTGACGCATGAGGTGCGCTTCCTCGGGGAGGCGGTGGCATGACATTCGGCAAGGTTGCGGTGTTGTACGGTGGTCGCTCCGCAGAGCGCGAGGTATCGCTGGCCAGCGGTCAGGCGATTGCGACGGCTCTCGATAGCCGTGGGGTCGATGCGCAGCTGTTTGACCCGGCCGAGCGTGCATTGACCGAGCTGGTTGATATTGGCGTGAGCCGTGTCTGGAATGCACTGCACGGCGGTGAGGGTGAAGACGGCCGCGTTCAAGGCGCGCTGGCGATGCTCGGTATCCCGTTCACCGGCAGCGGTGTACTCGGCAGCGCGCTGGCGATGGACAAGCAACGCAGCAAGATGGTGCTCGCCGCACAGGGCATTCCCGTACCAGATGGCTTTGTTGTGCACGCCGATCAGACGCCACGTGAACCGGATGCCTATCCCGTGTTCGTCAAGCCGGTTGCGGGTGGTTCGAGTCTAGGCACCACTGCAGTGACCTGCGCATCGGCGTATCAAGACGCGTTGAGCGAGGCGTTTCGATTCGATCGTGAAGCGATGGTTGAGCCGCAGTTACAGGGCCCGGAGATGACCGTTGGCGTGATTGGTTCGCGCGCGCTGCCTAGCATTCGCATAGAAGCGGCGAATGCATTCTATGACTACGACGCCAAATACGCGTCGGATGCGACCCGTTTTGTTTGTCCGGGTAGTGACGATTCAGCCCTCGAGGCGCACCTGACCAAGCTGGCATTGGCGAGCGTCAAAGCTCTGGGTTGCCGGGGTTGGGCGCGAGTCGATTTCATGCTCGATGCCCAGGGCAATCCGCATGTGCTGGAGGTGAATACGGTTCCGGGCATGACCGATCACAGTCTGGTGCCGCACGCTGCCAAGGTGGCCGGCATAGATTTCGCGCAGCTGTGTCTGACCATTCTGGAGTCGGCGTGATGGCGGCGCGCCAGGCACGCAAGAGAAAGTCACCGACGGCGCGTACGCGGCCGGAGTTGCGTTTGCCAGCCGTCTGGGTGCAGCGAGTTTTGTTAGTGCTGGTGGTTGTGGCGGTGACGGCACCTTTGGCGGTTTACGCCAAACTGGCTCTGGATGTGCCGGTGTCGGGTTTAGTCATCGATGCGCAATTTCAGCGCGTATCCCAACAGACCATCCAGGCAACAGTGGAAGAGGAGCTCGCTCGCGGGTTTCTGGGTGCGCGCTTGTCGCACTTGCGCGAATCGCTCGAGTCGTTGCCCTGGGTCGACCGCGCCAGTGTGCGTCGGGTCTGGCCGGACAAAATCCATCTGGCACTGACCGAGCAGGTTGCCGCTGCGCGCTGGGGTGAGAAAGGCCTGTTGAACACCCGCGGTGAGCTGTTTATTCAATCTCAGCCGCACGAGTTCGAGGAGTTGCCCAGTTTGTCCGGTTCCGACGACAAGATCGGCGCCGTTGCTGCGCAGTACCTGGCACTGCGCGGTCCATTGGTCGAGCGCGGTTTGGGTCGATTGCGTGCGATTTCACTCGACGAACGCGGTGCGTGGCGCTTCATCCTCGGTAATGGCATCGAAGTCAGACTGGGCCGGCGTGATGCCAGCGAGCGGGCAGAGCGCTTTTTGCAAGTAGCCAGTGCATTTGTGCTGCGCAATGAAACCAAGATTCGCTACGTCGACATGCGCTACAGCAACGGCTTCGCAGTGGGTTGGCGCAGACCGGAATTTCGCGATGAGGTGCACGCCAGAGAATTGGCGTCGCTCCGCGTCGTTCAGGAGGGGAACTGAATGGCACGTAAGCCTGATCAGAATTTGATCGTAGGTCTGGATATCGGTACGTCGAAGGTTCTCGCCGACAATGGCGACAACCTTCGACGTACCGATATCCAGACCTACGATCAAATTCTGATCAGGCTTACGTGCCATTCAGTTCCCCTCCTGAACGACGCGGAGCGACGCCAATTCTCT
>JBCCZN010000231.1:0-3019 GCA_039187375.1 Pseudomonadota bacterium | reverse complement strand
GATCGCTACATTTCCTGGCCGGCGCAGGCCTTGGCCTACAAGCTCGGGGAAATGTTGATTCGTCAAAAGCGTGCTGAAGCTGAGGCAGCGCTCGGCACCGATTTCGATATGCGCTATTTTCACGACAAGATTCTGTCACTTCGCTCGGTGCCACTGTCCGTGCTCGAGCGCGAACTTGACCGCTGGATCGCGGCAGGCGGGCCCAATCCCTACGCCGGATATGACGTCGACGGATGATGATGTTGGCAAGAACCGGACCCATTGTCGTTGCGGGTGCGTCCGGCTATGTGGGCCGTGCGCTCTGCGAGGAACTGGTAGCACATGACTATACGGTGCTGGCTCTGGTCCGTCGGCCAAGCGATGCATTGCCGATTGAGTGCCAGCAGGTTGTCGTTACTGACTTCTCTCAGCCAGTGCTCGTGCAAGCACTCGCCGGCGCGCACCCGGCAGCCGTTGTGTCATGCCTGGCATCCCGGAGCGGCGAACCCGCCGATGCCTGGCGCATAGATCATGCGGCCAACGAAGCGCTGCTCGACGCGGCCCTCTGTGTCGGCGCCGGTCATTTCCAATTGCTGTCCGCCCTCTGCGTACAAAAACCACAGCTCGAATTCCAGCACGCCAAACTGGCATTTGAAGACACTTTGTCACGCAGCGCGGTGGCGTGGACCATCATTCGGCCTACCGCTTTTTTCAAGTCCCTGTCGGGTCAGGTTGAACGCATCCGCAACGGCAAACCCTTCCTGGTCTTTGGAGACGGGACAGAGACGGCCTGCAAGCCCATTAGCACGCAAGACCTCGCGGCATTCATGCGCGACTGCATGGAAGATCCTGGCTGCCACCGACGTATCCTGCCCATCGGCGGCCCGGGACCGGCACTAACGCCCCGCGCCATGGGTGAGCTCTTGTTTGACCTCACCGGTCAAACACCCCGGTTCAAAAGCGTTCCGCCAGGACTCTTCAAGATCCTCGCTGCCGTCATGACACCGCTAGCGAAGGTCTCACGGCGCCTAGCAGCGAAGGCCGAGCTGCTCAGAATTGCGCATTTCTACGCCACTGAATCGATGTTGGTCTGGGACCCGGAAGCGCAACGCTATGACGCCGCCGCGACGCCAGAGTCTGGCACCGACACACTCGCCAGCCATTACCGCATGCTGCTCGCCAACCCCGCGAAGAACCACCAACTAGGCCAACACAAGTTGTTTTAGTCAGACTGTTTGGCCGCCGCCTGGGCTGCCTCTGCTTCCACGTCTTCAGGCGTGGGCGGCACCCAGCCGCGATCCATTCGCGCACCGAATCGCGAAGCATTGCCTGCCATCATCTCTCGATGACGTTCGATGTACTTCTTTGTGCCCGCCACGTAAGCCTCATTTTTATGCGCAGGAATGTCTTCGCGATAGAGCGTCGCCATTTCCACCATCTGCTCGCGGTCATTGGCGACAAAGCCCTTCACCAAGCGCTCGGCATCGTAGGGGTGATAACCCAACGCTTCCAGCGCTGTCCGACCTGCACGTACCGAACTATCAAACGTCTCGCGAATGATCTCACGGGCGCCGGCGTTCCATAGTTCGTAAACATGGTGTCGATCTACAGCGCGAGCCACGATCTTCACATGCGGATACTGGCGCTTCACATAGCGCACCAGCTCGATGATGTTATGCCGATCATCGATTGCGATGACGATCATTTTCGCATGCTCGATACCAGCAGCTTCCAGCAAGTCCGGCCGCATGGCGTCGCCGTAGAAGACCTTGACGCCAAATACCCGTAACCGCTCCAACATCTCCTGTTGGTAATCAAGCACCACCGTTTTGAACCCAGCGGCACCCAGGATGCGATTGACGATACCGCCGAACCGACCATGGCCAGCGATGATGACACTACCCTGTTCGTCGATATCATCAGCGCCAGCATCATCGGCACCCGCAAACCGTGGCGCGATGAGCTTCTCATACACAATAAACAGCAGTGGTGTAACCAACATAGACAGTGTCACCACAAGCAACAACTGATTCGCAATCTCAGTCGGCAGCACCGCATTGGAGACTGTAAAGGACAACAGTACGAACCCAAATTCACCCGCCTGAGCAAGTCCCAGGGTGAACAACCAACGGTCAGATCCATCGATCCCGAATACTCGGGCCAGAAGATACAGAACGGCAACCTTTATCCCGATGAGACCGGCGGTGAGCGCCAGCACTGAACCCAGGTTCGCTAACAGCAGGTCAAACTGAATCGCAGCGCCCACGGTTATGAAGAACAATCCCAGCAACAATCCCTTAAACGGTTCAATATCGCTTTCGAGTTCATGTCGATACTCGCTGTTGGCAAGTACCACACCCGCGAGGAACGTACCGAGCGCCGGAGACAGACCGACAGCGGTCATCAACAAGGCGATGCCGATAACAAAAAATAGCGCTGCTGCAGTAAACAGCTCCCGGAGTCGGGCAACGGCAATGAAATTAAACAGCGGACGCGACAAAAAGCTGCCGCCGACGACAACCAGTGCGATGGCCCCTAGCGTTACGAGCGCGGTCTGCCAAGCGTTTAGATCATCCACCAGACTCATCGAACCGTGGGCGTCACCGACATGATCGTCACTGTCGTGTGAATCATGTCCCGCGCCATGTCCAACTTCAGCGGCATGCCCTGCTTCAGCGGCATGCTCAACGCTGGCAGGCGCGATCTCCATCAGTTCCGGTAGCGCCAGCAGCGGGATCAACGCCAACATCGGGATGACAGCAATATCCTGGAACAACAGGACAGAAAAACTGGCCTGCCCGCCATCGCACTTCATCAAGCCCTTTTCATTCAGCGTCTGCAAAACGATTGCCGTTGAAGACAGTGCGAGAATCAATCCAATCGCCAGTGCAACAGACCAAACTTGCCCGAGCACCATGGCTATACCCATCACCAGTGCGGTCGTGAGCCCGACTTGCAAGCCACCGAGACCCAGTAGCCGCGCACGCATCTCCCAGAGCATGCGGGGCTCGAGCTCGAGTCCGACCAGGAACAGCATCAT
>JBCCZN010000230.1:0-3027 GCA_039187375.1 Pseudomonadota bacterium | reverse complement strand
CCTTCTATCTGGTCGACACGAGCATGAACGGCGTATTCGTTGACGGCAGTGAAGAAGCCGTCGGCCCGACCAACCCGATTCGCCTGCAGCCGAATACCAAACTGCGCATGGGCAATTATCGCATGCGCGTCGTCGAGTTAATCACCGAGGCAGGTGGCACGCCGGAGCTGCTGCCCAATCACAACACCACGCACTCAACCTCGGCGGATTTGTCGATTGACCTGCTGGAAGAATCGGATCTGGCCGGCAACATCGACCTAGAAGAAATTCTCGACGATCGCATCATGTCCTCGAACATGTCGATGATCGCCAAGTCGCCGGTGTTTGAAAACAGCGTCGGGGATCAAACGCGTACCGGCATGATCGACATGCTGATCACCGAAACCACGCAACCGCATTCGGCCAAGGTGCATAAACTGCCCAGCGCCCGTCGCAGCACAGACGGAACCGCCGAGCGACGTGATGTTTCCAACTTCCGCGCCATGCTCAAAGGGCTTGGCATCGAAGCCGATCAAGTCGAGGCACGCCAGCCGGACGACATTGCATTTGCCGTAGGAGAAGCACTGCGCGCTGCCATCATCGGCATCAAGACAATGAAAGCAGACCGGGCTCGCAGCAAAGCCGAGATGGATTTGTCTCAGACTCAGATCGATGTCAACGACATGACACCACGCAATGTCGAGGCGGATATTGTCGATTTGCTGCTCGGCCGGGGTCAGTTGCATCGAGATGCGGCTAACAACGTGAGCCATGACCTGAAACGGCTCACCCATCACCAGATGGCGTTACGAGACGCAGCCAAAGCCACTTTCGTTGAGGTCTTCGATCAACTCGAACCCGAGGCGCTGCAGCAGAAGCTGGCAGAGCTTGGTGGCAATCGCGGCTTGTTCACCGGCTCGCGCAAAGCGAGCTTATGGGATCAATACTGTCGCTACTTCCCGGTGTTGGCGCACCGCGAGTTCGGCGAATTCCCAGCCTTCGTGCGCGAGGAGCTCGCGCGCGCCTACATCGCTCACCTGCAAACACTGGCGGAAAACGACAACTAGCATTGGTCTTGTCAGGATGTGGTGCTGCCGCACGTAAGCAGGCGAGGTTTGCCCGATGCCTTCTCCAGTCAATCGACAGCCAACAGCTAACAGCTAACAGCTAACAGCTAGAAAACGTGATAATTTCTCAACGCGGGTTGGTCAACCGGTTGAGACTGCACGATGACGACATACGAACCACCGAAAATATGGCAATGGGATAGCAGCAGTGGCGGCAAGTGGGCTCAGATAAACCGCCCGATTGCTGGCGCAACACACGATAAGACGCTGCCGGTTGGAGATCACCCGCTGCAACTGTATTCACTGGGCACGCCAAATGGCCAGAAAGCCACCATCATGCTCGAAGAATTGCTCGCCGATGGTATCGAGGCCGCCGAGTATGATGCATGGTTAGTCAATATCGGCGAAGGCGATCAATTCGGGAGCGACTTCGTCAAGATCAATCCCAATTCGAAGATACCAGCACTGCTTGATAGATCAGTCGACCCCGCCATTCGGGTTTTCGAATCAGCGTCGATTGTGACCTATCTGGCAAACAAATTTGAACGCTTCATTCCGGAAGACGCGACGTCACGCGCACAGTGCTTCAATTGGCTCTTCTGGCAACAGGGCGCGGCGCCATTTGTTGGCGGCGGCTTTGGTCACTTTTATGCCTACGCTCCGGAGAAGTTTGAATACGCGATCAACCGCTACACGATGGAAACCAAGCGCTTACTCGACGTTTTAAACCGCCACCTCTCCGACAACGATTATCTGACCGGCGCGCACTACAGCATTGCCGATATCGCCACCTGGCCATGGTTTGGTGCTTTGGCTCTGGGCAAATTGTATGACGCTGCCGAATTTTTGCAGGTGCAAGACTACGAGCATGTGCGGCGCTGGGCCGAACAAGTCGGGGCCCGCCCTGCCGTGCAACGCGGGCGACGCGTCAATCGAGTCTCGGAAAACGAAACCGATCTCGTCCGCGAGCGTCACAGCGCGGCCGATCTGGACTAACCGAAAATATGGCGACGATCATCGATGCCTGGGCACAACACCCAACGCTGCGCCACCTGCAGGACCCGATGTTCGCCTCATTACGTCGCTGGACGCACAACACGATCCCTGAGCAAGACATTCCGGTAACCACAACCCTGGCCGCGATGGACGCTGCCAATGTGGACCGTGCCTTAATCAGTGCGTGGGAGGGCCCAGTTGGCAGTTTGATTTCCAATGATGAGGTGGCCGGATTTGTGAAAGAAGCGCCGGATCGGCTCGTTGGGATTGGATCGGTGAATATCCGTAATCCGATGCAGGCAGTGGCCGAGGTTCGACGATGTGTTGATGAATTGGGCTTCAAGGGCATTCGGTTGCTGCCCTGGTTGTGGGAGCGCCCGCCGACCGACGCATTGTTTTATCCCATCTACGCGGCGTGCTGCGAGATGGACGTAGCCTTTTGTACCCAGATCGGTCACACGGGCCCGTTGATGTCTTCCGAGGTGGGTCGTCCGATTTATCTGGATCGAGTGGCACTGGATTTCCCGCAACTGCGCATCGTTGCCGGCCATATCGGTTACCCCTGGACCGACGAGGCCATTGCCGTCGCCACCAAGCACGAGAATGTCTTTATCGATACCTCTGCGTACACAGTGGAACGCTATCCACAGCAGCTTGTCGATTATCTGAAATCACACGGGCGCCGCAAGGTGTTATTCGGCACTAACTATCCGATGATCACGCCAACGAAAGCGCTTGCCAGTTTCGCCCAACTTGAATTGGACACCGAGACCGAGGCGCAGTTTCTGGGTGACAATGCGGCGCGCGTTTTCCGAATTTGACGTTTTTCGTCGATCTGAAGCTGGCGTAGCGAGAAGATGATCCAGACTGTATTCGACTATTTCGCAGGTCCATTGGGCAAACTTGAGCTTGTCGCAACGCTCTTGTTGATGGTCAATGTCTATTTGCTGGGCCAACAAAAACTCAGCAATTATGCATTCGGTTT
>JBCCZN010000229.1:0-3061 GCA_039187375.1 Pseudomonadota bacterium | reverse complement strand
GACAAAGACGGCAACATCACCAAGGTCGACAAAAGCTGGGGCTACAAAAAGGATGCCGACGGTACGTTGCGCATCATCCAGCACCACTCGTCACTGCCGTATTCACCAGCCTGATCTGGGCGACTGCGCGTCGCCGCATAATCGATGACTGTGCGCAGTAACGAGGCGCACAGTGGCCGGCCTGGATCGCCACACTGTTGGCATGTCCGAGACGAGCACAGCGAGCCGACGCCACAGCACAACGCCAGCCCCGGCGCCCGACTCGGGCGCCGGGGACCTGGCCATCGCCATGCACGGCGTCGCCGCAACCCAATCCAAACCCTCTCGCGCCGCTGAGCTGCTGCAGCATGCTGGCGGACTGCGCGCACTGTTTCGAGCAGCACCGAATGACGCCGCACACTGGTTGAGTGATGCAGAACGCAGCTGGCTCAGCGCCACCACAAGACTGCTCAAAGCCTGGCTTGCCGAGACCATTGCCGTTGGCCAAACACTCAGCAGCCCAGCCGACACCGAGGCTTTCTTGCACGGTCATCTGCGGGATCTGGAGCATGAGGTTTTCTGCGGCATCTTCCTCGACACTCGCCACCGTGTGCTGCAATTCGAGATCCTGTTTCGCGGCACGATCGACGGCACCAGTGTCTACCCACGCGAGGTCATCAAGCGCGCCCTGGCGCTGAATGCAGCAGCGTTGATCGTGGCGCATAACCACCCTTCCGGCGTTGCCGAACCGAGCCAGGCTGATAACGACATCACCCATCGCCTGTCCTCCGCGCTGGCACTGATCGATGTGCGGTTGCTGGATCACATTATTGTCGGAGACGGCCAGACCACGTCACTGGCCGGCCGTGGACTGATTTAGGCGCAACGCAGACGCTACAAACCCTGCCAAATCGGCATTCCGGGCTTGTCACGGTCAACATTGTCCAGTATTGTTGCGGGCTGTTTCACCCTTACTGAGCATCAGCACATGTCCAGAGTGTGTCAGGTCACGGGCAAAGGCCCCATGACCGGTAACAACGTCTCTCACGCGCACAACAAAACGCGTCGTCGTTTCTTGCCTAACCTGCAAACGCACCGGTTCTGGCTGGAATCGGAAAAACGCTATGTGCGTTTGCGCCTGTCCACCAAAGGCATGCGCATCATCGATAAACACGGCATTGAGAAGGTCGTCGCCGACCTGCGTGCCCAGGGTCAGCGCGTTTAGCGCCGGAGTATCTCGCCATGCGTGACAAGATTCGCCTCGTATCCAGCGCCGGAACCGGTCATTTTTACACGACCGATAAAAACAAGCGCCTGCACCCGGAAAAGATGGAAACGCGCAAATACGACCCGGTCGCACGCAAGCACGTCATCTATAAAGAAGCCAAGATCAAGTAATTTGATCGGCACGCGCCGCGCGCTGCTAGAAACCTTCCAACACGAATTTGCCAATCGCCTTGCCGGACTCCAGTTCGGCATGGGCCTTGCGCAGGTTTGCCGCGTTGATCTGACCCAAGTGCTCACCCACTGTCGTCTTGATTTTGCCCTGATCCACCAGCGCTGAGACTTCATTCAGCAGGTGGCGCTGTGCGGCGATATCCTGCGTCTCAAACATTGAGCGTGCGAACATGAACTCGATGTGCAGCGACTGACTGCGCGGCTTCAATGCCATGACATTCAACGCACCTTCGGGATCATCGATCATCGCAATTCGGCCAAATGGCGCCAGAATTTCCGGGTAATCATCAAAGTAGGCCTCGGTCGCATTCAGGCTCGCAATGCCGGTAATCGGTGCCACTGCCAGCGCGTCGATTTGTGGCGCCAACGGTTCGCGATGAGTGATCACGTGATCGGCGCCCAATGCGCGAACCCACTCGGCGGACGCCGGCCGCGAGGCTGTTGCGATCACCGTGGCGTCAGTCAGCGTCTTGATCAGCTGAATCAGGATCGAGCCCACGCCGCCTGCTGCGCCGATCACCAGCACCGACTCGGGCATACCAAGTCGCGTCGGTTCACCACGACGCGCAATACCCAAGTGCTCGAATAACAGCTCCCAGGCGGTGATTGCCGTTAATGGCAGGGCTGCGGCCTGGGCGTCGGTCAAGCTCGTGGGTTTGCGCCCAACGATGCGCGCATCGACCGCCTGAAACTCGGCATTGCTGCCCGGCCGATTCAGATCCCCTGCATAAAACACCCGATCACCGGGCGCGTATTCGGTGACATTGGCGCCCACGGTGATGACCTCACCGACCGCATCCCAACCGAGAATTGCATGGCTGCCATCATCCGGTGCGCGACGCATACGAATCTTGTAATCGACCGGGTTGACGGAAATGGCGCAGACTTTGACCAGTACATCGTCCGGGCCGGCGTCAGGCATCGGCGCGTCAAACTCAACGAGGCTGTCGGCCTCGCTAATCGGCAGACTGTCGGTGTAGCCAATCGCCTTCATTGCGCTCAGCTATGGCGTCGCGTTCAGGCGCGCGCAGGACTCATCGCGTAGCCGCGCACACGATCGGCGAATTCCTGTAGTGCACGAATGCCACTGGCTTCCGCCTCGTTGCACCACTCACGTAACTGCTCCAGCAAGCGCTCATTGCTGATCGCCGCACCGCTTTTCCACAGCGCCTCAAGCCGGTCACGGAACTCATGCACAGTGCGCAGAGCAGCACTGTTGTCCAGAATCTCCTCAAGCCGCGCACGACGCTTGCTATCGAGCAAGGTCGGACGCCGTACCAGTACACCGCGCGCGCGCTTCAACAAACCGCCGGTGCGCTCCTTTTGGCGCTCAAAGCGCAGCGTCGGCAGCGTCACTTCACGGGTGTAGTCACGCAGTACATGCATGCGATTTACGATGATCGCACGCAAGGTGTCGAGGCTGACATCCTGTTGCGAGCGCTGACGCTCGGGTTGTGGCGCCACTTTGTTGACCTTGGCAAGACCAAGCGCCTTGAATATCTGGATGTAAAGCCAGCCAATATCAAACTCCCACGGTTGCAGCGAGAACTTGGCTGAGGTCGGGAACGCGTGGTGGTTGTTGTGCAGCTCCTCGCCACCGACAAAAATGCCAATTGGTGTCAGG
>JBCCZN010000228.1:0-3062 GCA_039187375.1 Pseudomonadota bacterium | reverse complement strand
TTGGCGGTTTCGGTGGCAAATCGGACATCCTCGCCGAAAATTTCGTCTACGGCGGTACGCCCGATTTCTATAAAAAATCACTGGCCAACATTGACAATGCGACACCGAAACAGGTGCAAGCGGTCGCTAAGCGCTGGTTTACCGAAGGCCACTATCAACTGACCGTCGTGCCGTTTGATACCACGCTGACGGCCAAGGGCGACGGCATTGATCGATCAGCCTTGCCCTATCCGACCAGCTATCCAGAGGTTGGCTTCACCGATTTCGAACGCGGTGAGTTGAGCAACGGCATGAAACTGCTGGTGGCGAACTACGGTGGTGTGCCACTGGTCAACCTGTCGATGATCTTCGATGCCGGCTACGCATCCGACCAGTTGGCAAGCCCAGGTACCGCTGGCTTCGCTTTATCGATGCTGGATGAGGGCACGCGCTCTCGCAATGCACTGGAGATCAGTGACGCATTCGACAATCTGGGTGCCAACTTCAGTGCAGGCTCCAACCTCGACAACGCGTTCGTCTCGCTCAATGCACTGACCGATACGCTCGACGATGCATTGGACCTGTATGCGGACATCATCCTCAACCCGGCATTTCCCGAGAAAGAGCTGGAACGTGTGCGCAAGCTGCGTCTTGCCGGCATCGCGCGCGAGCGGGCACAGCCTCAGGCCATGGCCCTGCGCGTGTTACCTAAACTGATGTATGGCGCCGACCATGCCTATGGTCAGCCACTGACCGGTTCTGGTACCGAGCAAAGCGTTGCCGCGATCACGCAGGCTGATTTACAGGCCTATCACGACGCCTGGATTCGACCCAACAACGCAACGTTAGTCGTCGTTGGCGACACCACACTCGAGAAGATCAAGCCAATGCTAGAGGCGCGTTTCAGCAAGTGGGCTGCGAAAGATGTGCCACAGAAAACCCTCGACAATGTGGCACTAGCAGAGGCGGCGACGGTCTACATTATTGATCGCCCTGAATCGGAGCAATCGCTGATATTTGCAGGCCACGTGGTACCGGCCAAATCCGATCAGGCCGACCTGGCAATCGAAGCAGCCAACCAGGTGCTCGGCGGTGACTTCCCAGCCCGATTGAATATGAATCTGCGTGAAGACAAGGGTTGGTCTTACGGTTCGTATTCGTTTGTCGTCGATGCTGCGGTACAACGCCCTTGGATCGTCTCGGCACCGGTGCAAACCGACAAGACAGCGGAATCGATGGCAGAAATTCGCCGTGAGGTCACTGAATATGTCAACGGCAACGGCGCGCAGGAGGACGAACTCGCTCGGGTGCGTGACAGCAACACACTGTCATTGCCGGGACGCTGGGAGACTATTGGCGCGGTCAGTGGTTCACTGTCCGAGATGGTGCGCTTCAATTTGCCGGACGATTACTGGAATACCTTCGCCGATCAGACGCGCCAACTGACACTGGATGCGGTCAACGAACAGGCACAACGTGTATTGAAACCGGACAGCATGATCTGGGTGGTCGTTGGCGATCGCGCCAAGATCGAAGGTCCGATTCGCGAGCTGGGATTCGATCGAATTGAAATGATTGATACCAACGGCGATTCAGTCGAGTAATCTTGGGGGCCTATGGCCCTGACAACACTGACAGGGCTGGCTGGTCAATATGACTGGCCAGCCCTTATTGCATCCGCCGCCGACACCGTTTATCGGGCGGCCATCCAGACGCCGTTGCAACCGGCAACCCGGCTGTCACAAGCGCTCGGCGTCCGCGTGTTGCTCAAACGCGAAGATCTGCAGCCGGTGTTTTCGTTCAAGCTACGCGGTGCTCTGAATCGGCTGGCACAACTTACTGACGCAGACAAACAGCGCGGCGTCATCTGCAGCTCAGCCGGCAATCACGCCCAAGGTGTTGCAATGGCAGCGCAGTTGCTGGGACTGCGCGCTCTGGTTGTGATGCCGGCAACCACGCCACAAATCAAAGTGGATGCGGTCAAAGCGCTCGGGGCTGACATCCGCTTGATCGGTGATAGCTACGATGACGCCCAAGCCGACGCATTGGTAGTCGCCCAGCGCGATGGACTGCACTTTGTTCACCCGTTTGACGATCCTTATGTGATCGCCGGCCAGGCCACCATTGGTAGCGAATTGCTGACCCAATGCGCACAAGCGCCAACGGCGGTGTTCATACCCGTGGGCGGCGGCGGACTGGCGGCTGGCATTGCGCTGGCGGTGAGAGCGAAGTGGCCAGACACCCAGCTTATTGGGGTGGAGCATGAACACTCCGCCAGTATGCAGGCCGCGTTTCGCGCGCAAGCGCCTGTGACATTGCCGCGCGTCGGGTTGTTCGCCGATGGCGTCGCCGTCAAGCGCGTCGGTGATCTGACCTACGACATTGCCTGCAATGCGCTTGATGCCCTGATGCGTGTCACCACCGATCAGATTTGTGCTGCCACGCGCGACATCTATGAAGACACCCGTGTCGTTGTCGAACCAGCCGGCGCCATCGCAGTGGCAGCGGCGCGCCAGTGGTCAGCACAACAAAAAAATCTCGACTCCAACGCCGAGCTGATTGCCATTAATTGTGGAGCCAATCTGAATTTTGATCGGCTACGCCATATCGCAGAACGCGCAGCCATTGGCGAGCAGCGCGAAGCCCTGTTCGCCATTACTATTCAAGAGTCACCTGGCAGCTTCAAACAGTTCCTGGATGCACTCGGACCGGTCTCGGTTACAGAGTTTAACTATCGGCTCAGCGACGACGCTGATGCGCGGCTGTTTGTCGGGGTGGAATTGCGGGCCGATCAACCATCGCGGGGGCAATTGAGCGAACGCCTTCGCCAAGGTGGCTATGCCTGCGAGGACATCAGCGACAGCGAGTTGGCAAAGCTACATCTGCGCCACCTGGTCGCAGGCGGCGCCTCTAATGTGACCCATGAGCGACTATTTCGATTTGAATTCCCCGAACGTCCGGGTGCATTGAAGGACTTTCTGGATGCGATGGACACGGACTGGAACATTACGCTGTTTCATTACCGCAACCACGGCTCCGATCATGGTCGCGTATTGGTCGGCATTGTCGTACCGCAGAATCAC
>JBCCZN010000227.1:0-3232 GCA_039187375.1 Pseudomonadota bacterium | reverse complement strand
GTCCCTCTTCATGTCTTTGCAGCGTGAGCATCATGTCCTTTGTCAGCATGTCGCGCACGATGTCCGGTTGATGCCCGTCAATGAGCATATTGACGCCATTCTTCATGAACTCGTCGTCGATCTGTGCCTCCTCAAGGGCCAGAATGCCACCCTGACGCGCTGCTTTGGCGAGCTCGACGGACTTCTCGATGAGCGCCTGAGGTGTCGCCAGTTTGAACATGAAGGCCTTTGCAGCAACTTTGGCTGCACCCAGGAACTGTCCCAGGCTGAACTTCATCATCGTCACCAAAAAGGTACCAGCGAATACGACTGTCAATGACGGTACGTTGATGAACGTACTGATGGAGCCGCCCATAAAAATAGACGCGAAAATGACGCCGAATGCGCCGACCAATCCGATTAGGGTTGCAAGATCCAACGAACGCCCCTCCGCAAATGACAGGCATGACGATCAGTGTCCGGGTGAGCACATCTCCCGCACTTGCCACGTTAGCGGCGAGAGCGATAGTGGCTTTAGTCGTGCGCGAAAATTCTGACAACATGGCGATCGTGCACGAGTGTTTATGTCCAAACTGTGATGCCGATCACCCGGCAATGGCGGCAAGCACCTGCTCTTGCCCAAAAAATGCGCTATTCTCTGACACGTGGTAGCACAACGAAGTTGAACGAGTGCTTGGTCATAGGATTGACGCCACCAGGGATGATACAAACAACGATAAGCCTGCAAGGATTCGCTGGCATGGGTCTAGACGACACGAACGCAACGACCATTCTGGTCATCGACGATGAGCCCGAAGCGGCTCAGACCGTCGTCGATATGATTGAATTTCTCGACGCACCGCTCACCACATGTGCCAAAACAGATAACTGGCGAGACATTGCAGCCAATTCTTGTTTGGCTGGCGTGTTTATCGGTGCGGGCATGTCTGCCAGTAAGGCAGATCAGATCGCTGCCGATGTGCAGCAATCTCATCCCGATGTTCCGGTGGTGCTGATCAGTCGTGGCGGTAGTGATGACTAAGTTCGCTTCACCACCACAGTCGCTGCGCTGGCCGATTCAGCTCGAGGAGCTCGGTAGTGTACTGGCGAACATGACCGCGCATACCTCAGGTACCGGTGTGTCCGCACATTCAGAGACCTATATCGGTGATAGTGAAGCTTCTCAGGGCATTCGGCAGATGATCCGGCAGGTTGCACCGACAGCGGCAACGGTTTTGATTACAGGTGAATCTGGTACCGGCAAGGAAGTGGTTGCGCGACAATTGCATGAGCAATCGGGGCGCAACGGCGAATTCGTGGCCGTCAATTGCGGTGCGATCCCGGCCGAGCTGCTTGAGAGTGAATTATTTGGTCATGAGAAGGGCGCCTTTACCGGTGCTACCTCGCAGCGCCGCGGGCGCTTTGAACAAGCCGACGGGGGGACGCTTTTTTTAGATGAAATTGGCGACATGCCCTCGGCGATGCAGGTCAAACTGCTGCGTGTCTTGCAGGAACGTGTGGTTGAACGAGTCGGTGGTGTACGCAGTCTGCCGGTTGATGTGCGTGTCATTGCCGCGACGCATCGCGATCTGGAGTCGCGAATCGCTAACGATGCGTTCCGGGAAGATCTGTACTACCGGCTAAATATCGTTGAGATCGAAGTAGCCGCACTTAGAAATCGACCAGAAGATGTTGTGCCGCTTTTGCGTGAGATGGTCAGGCGCTGTGTCACACAACATGGTGTCGGTGTCCAGTTCGATGAATCGGCATTAAGCGCACTACGCACTTATGCCTGGCCGGGCAATGTGCGCGAGTTGGGCAATTTGGTTGAGCGCCTCATAGTCAGCAAGCCGCATGGACGGGTTTTGCTGGCGGATTTACCCTGTCGAATTTCCGGCCTGGAGCGTCCACCGGTTGATCCTAAAGTGATGCAGGAATTGTTGTCACCGCCGGTGACCATAGCCGACTTGCCCGACGAAGGACTCAATCTGAAAGACCATTTGGTCAACGAAGAACGACGCCTGATCATGGAAGCGCTGGCGCGGTGCGACGGTGTGGTCGCACGGGCGGCCAAACTGCTTGGCGTGCAAAGAACCACGCTGGTCGAAAAAATACGCCGTTACGACTTGTAGCGGATTAACTTAGCGAATCAACGTGCGGCAGGTCGGATGCTGCAATTGAATGCGACCACAATCCGCGGTCGCTCGCCGACATACGGAAAAATCTCGTGCATCAGGTAGGACGGGAATACCGTGAGCTTGCCGGCGTGGTGCTTTAGGTCAATCGCTGTGTAGCGTACGTTGTCATTTAGATGCTCGTTGCCGCCATCGGCGTACATCTGGATATTCGGTCGCGGGTCATGAAAGCGCACCAGACCACTGGTCGGTTGTGTCGGCGTTTCGTCACCCGGGTCAACGCAGTAGATACCTGACCAGCTGGCGTTTTGATGATTGTGCACACCTTGATATGCACCCTTGCGCGATACATGGAACCAGGCGTCGTAGTGAAACTGGAGCGTACGGAACAGTGCTTCGTCCATGTTGCTGAGCTGCACCACGACGCTGGCGAGCGCTTTGTGACAAAAACCGGCAAGTTCCTGAATTTCAGGCTCGCTGCGTTTGAAAAAATCGAAATTGGATTCAAACAACTCGCCGCCCTGTGTGCTGCGTCGGACGTGATCGCGGTGACGCTCACCTTCCGCCTCCATGGCCAGAATGCGCTGGCGTAGCGCTGCATTCAGGCGCTGCTTGTCCGGATGTTCAATGGCAGCCATCGGTGTGGAGAACAGATGTTGGATGTTCAGGTTGCTCATGTTGCTATTGTCGCGCGTCGTCCGGGCAAAAAAAAGCGGGCCCGAAGGCCCGCTTCCTCGCTGCCAGGCAGCGAACTTCTGTCAAGCGTTGCCGCTTAGAAGTTTTGGTTGTAGCGAATGTACGGAACCGTACCCAAGGTCGCACCGCCATACAGCTGGAAGTCAAACGGCTCCCAACCAAAGACGTCTGCGTTCAGCTCAGGCTCTTCGTTCAGTACGTTCTGCGCACCGACTACGATCTGCGCGTCCCAGGACAGGTTGTAGGCTGCCTGGACGTCCAGTTCAAAGTGGCTTGCGACGCGCTGTACGACGCCACCGGCCTCTTCTTCCTGACCGCTGATGTAACGACCCAGTGCGGTAAAGCTGAAGTCACCGATAGACCAGTTCGCAGACGGGTTGATACGCGTATCCGGCGCACCAATTGTTCCCGCCAGATCCACG
>JBCCZN010000226.1:0-3293 GCA_039187375.1 Pseudomonadota bacterium | reverse complement strand
GGATACACTTAATCCGACAAACCGCATTAGCCCGTTGGTTATGGCTGTCTCGCGTGATTGTGCTAGCGTCAGCGACGCACCGAATCCCACTCGTGCAATCGCTGCCGGCACGACGAACACGGCGACCAGCATCGATGCAATAATCGCCGCTGCAATCGCAATTGCAATATCCGAATACAGTTGCCCCGCTTCCTGCTCGATAAACAAGATCGGCATAAACACCAATACGGTGGTGAGCGTTGAGGCCAGCACTGCAGGCCACACGTCACGCACACCGGCAATCGCCCCCTCTATGCGTTCCAATCCGCGGCGGCGCGCCTGCTCTACGGCCTCCAGTACAACAATGCTGTTATCTAGTGTCATACCAATCGAAAATGCAATACCGGCAAGCGAAATCACATTGATCGTTCTGCCAAATGCCATCAGCCCAATGAATGCAGCGATAGTGCAGACCGGAATGCCGATGACGCCGACCAGCGTGGCGCGGGCTGAACGCAGGAACCAGAACATCACACCGGTTGCCAGCAACGCGCCAAGCGCAAGGTTCATCCAGACATTTGCAACAGAGTCTTCGACATAGCGTACATCGTCACTCGACAGCTCCAGCTTCAAGCCATTGGTAGCGAGTAAGCCTTCATTGAGTGTTGCAACCAGGGGTAGCATCGTCCGTTTGATCTCGATCACATTGGACCCTGGCTCGCGCCGTACCGACAGGCTCAAAGTTTGCTCGCCATTGGCATAGCTCGTACTGCGCGGCTCGAAGTGATCGAGCACAACAACAGCCACGTCGCGCAGTTTGATTTGTGCATTGTCTCGCTGCGCTAAAACTAACTCCTCCAGCTCTTCCAGCGCTTCAAATCGACCGACAGTACGCAACAAATAGCGTCGTTTACCGCTGTCGATATCACCAGCAGAACGATCTCGGTTCCTGCCACGAATTGCATCGCGCACCTCGCCCAGGCTCAAACCACGCTGAGCAAGCCGCTCTGGATCGATCAAAACCTGGACCTGGCGCTGCGCACCGCCACCAACACTGATATCCGAGACACCGGATACCCGTTCCAGTCGTGGCCGGATCTCATCCTCAGCAAAATCACGTAGTAGATCGATATCCAATTGCAATGGATTACCGGGCAGCGGGCGTAGACGAAAGTACAAAAATGCGTTGTTCGAAAATGAACTGCTAAACAAGCGTGGTTGGTCAACATTCTCGGGGTACGCCGGCACCTGACTGAGTGCATTGTTGACCCGAATCAACGCCTCATTAATGTCCACACCGAACGGAAACTGCAGTTCGATAGACGCCTCACCCGTGCTTGCCTCAGACACCATACGACGCAGGTTAGGCAGCACCCGCAGGTAGCGCTCCTGCTCGATCAGGATTTCCTTTTCAACGTCCTGGGGTGTCGCGCCGGGCCAACCGGTGACCACCGAGATCGTGCGAACCTCAAGATCCGGGATCATCTGTACCGGGATTCGCAGTGCTGCGGTGACGCCGAGAACAACCATGACCAACACAACCACGGTCAGAATCGTGCCACGACGAACGCCGGCCTCCAACATCAGCTACGGCGCACTTCGGACGATGCGCACCGCTTGTCCGTCCTGCAGTACTTCATTGCCGCGTACGACTACCGGCGCATTACCCGATAAGCCACCGACAACCTCAACGCCCTGCTCATTCGAACGTCCGATACGCACCTGATGGCGTTCCGCTATGCCCTGCCGCACCGTAAAAACACTGTACTGACCATCGGGATGCCGCAACAACGCATCCGGCGGCACGACCACGATTGATCCGACTCCGTCTTCAAAGAAAAAGGTGGCGCGCGCGGATGTACCCGGCAATAAAGACGCCGCTTCGTCTAGCTGCAAACGAACCAGAAACGACCGCGTGCCGGGGTCGCTCACGGGTATTACCGAAACCAGCGCGGCCGTTAGCGTCTTTGATGCAGCCAAATCAGACGTCACGGAAATTTGCGCCAGACGTGCCATCGCTGGGTAGTACTCCTGTGGTAGGCGCACATCGAGCATCAATGGTGAGGGAGCCACCAATTGCAATACCGGATCACCTAGCGCCAGATATTCGCCGACATCGGTAAAGCGTGCGGCGAGCACGCCGGCAAACGGCGCACGCAGGGTGTGCTGCGTTACAATCTCTGCCTGCAGCGCCAAGGCCGACTGTGCCTGTGCCAATGTTGCCTGGGACTGCGCCAATTGCGCCTTGCGGTTCTCAAGCTCTGTACGCGGTAGAACACGCTCACGTTCCAGTCGCTGCGCCTCGGTGAACTGCCGCGCCGCTTCGTCTCTGGCCACGCGCGCGGCATCGCGTGCCGCCTCTTGTTGAGCGAGTTGGTAGGTCGCCAACGAGGTATCCAGGCGCAACAATGCCTGACCCTTCTCGACTCGCTGGCCGACATCAACGAATAACTCACCGACCAGCCCATTGACCCGAGCCGACAAATTCGCATCATCCCGCGCAATCAGGGTGCCCGTCAGAACGACGCGCTCAGACAATGCTTGTTTGACCGGTTGCACCACCTCCACCGGCGTTACTTCCTGCGCTCGCAGTATTGAGGACAGAGCGATGAGTCCTGAGCCCACAATGCCCACACGGCACATCGATACTTGGTAAATCATTGAATTAGTTTGACCTTCGCTTCTTGGTGGCGCGCATCAGGGTAGCTGCACACCTTGCCGTTTGGATTCACGCCGCCACAGATCAACCATTCGGGCGTACTGCTCGGGCACGGCTTGACGTAAATCAACCTGTTCACCCGGATCATTCGCCAAATTATAAAGCTCGAATTTCGACTCATCGAACGGCGCATTCAGCGTGACTAATTTCCAGTCCCCGTACCGGAAAAACGCCTTACCGATATGCGCCATCGCCACCGAATACTCATCAGCATGAATCCGGCTTGCAGACCCTGCAAGTAGCTCACGCATGCTCTCGCCCAACATCGGAAAGGCCGACGCCTGATCTATAGCCAGATCAAATCTCGCGTAGTCGAGAATGGTGGGTGCAACGTCCATGACGGTGCTGAACGCCGCAGTGACCTCGCCACGATGAGTGACATCGGGACCGGCGATGATCATCGGCGCGACCACCCCGCCTTGGCGCGTATATTTTTTGTACAGACTAAACGGCGCGGTACTGGCCTCCGCCCACTGCGGGCCAATCGAGACCCAAGAGGTAGCCTTGCCCATATTCTCCAGACTATTGTTGAACGTCTCTAACAAGTACGGCGCCAATTTCTGTTCGTAGTGATCGGCAGAGCTGGCACCATTGT
>JBCCZN010000225.1:0-3445 GCA_039187375.1 Pseudomonadota bacterium | reverse complement strand
TGCCCGGCGGCTAATGAGCGGGCACGTGCGCTCTTCGCTGCGACCATGGCCACGCCAATTGACATGGACGTCGATGAACATGACCGCATGATTGCTTTCGTGCTGGGCTTGTCGCATGCCACCGGCATTGCGTTTGTCGACGCGCTGGCCAATAGCGGCTTGCCAGGAGAGGCACTGATGGCGTTGTCCAGTCCAACCTACGATGCGTTATTGGGGCTCGGTCGCACACTGGTGCATGAAAACCCGGAACTGTACTTCGAAATTCAGTCACTGAACGACTTTGGTAGTGAATCGTTGTCCGTGTTGCGTGAGAGCATCGGGCGTCTGGCAGGCGCCGTTGATCGCAACGACGTGCACGCATTTGTTTCCGCGATGCAGGCGGGTCGCCAATTTGTAGGGCGCCATGACAGAGCGTACGGGCGTTCCGGTTGATTGCCTGGCACGCTACCATTCGACTATGACCATTAAGACTCGTTTCGCACCAAGCCCGACTGGCGTTTTGCATGTGGGCGGTGTTCGCACCGCATTGTTCTCATGGCTATATGCTCGGCGCCATAATGGTACGTTTGTATTGCGTATCGAAGATACTGATCGAGAGCGCTCCACCGAAGCATCGGTGCAGGCCATTCTCGGTGGTCTTGCATGGCTGGGCCTGGAGGCCGATGAAGGCCCCTACTATCAGACGCAACGTTTTGATCGCTACCGCGAGGTTATTCAGCAATGGCTGGAGGAGGGTAAGGCGTACTATTGCTACTGCACACGCGAAGAGCTTGATGCCTTGCGCGAGGCGCAAATGAAGGCCGGAGAGAAACCGCGTTATGACGGTCGCTGGCGCGATCGATCCGATACGCGCGATGGCGTCGATCCGGTGGTACGCTTCAAGAACCCGCTTACCGGCAGCGTTCGGTTTGTTGATGATGTGCGCGGCGAGGTGACCGTCGCCAATGAAGAGTTGGATGATCTGATCATTGCACGCTCCGACGGTACGCCAACCTACAACTTTACCGTTGTGGTCGACGATCACGACATGCAGATGACCCATGTGATCCGCGGTGAAGATCACCTGACCAATACCTTCCGCCAGATCAACATGTTTGCAGCGATGGGGGCGACGCCACCGCAGTACGCGCATGTGCCAATGATTCTTGGTGATGATGGCGCGCGTTTGTCCAAGCGCCACGGCGCGGTCAACGTATTGGATTATCGCGACGCGGGCTATTTACCAGAGGCGCTGCTGAATTATCTGGTCCGACTGGGTTGGTCCCATGGTGATCAGGAAGTGTTTTCCGTCGATGACATGATCGCACTGTTTGATATCGGGGCGGTCAATAGTGCCGCGTCGGCATTCAACACCGAGAAACTCAACTGGCTGAATCAGCATTATTTGCAGGCCGCACAAGCCGCGCGCATCGGTCCGCTACTCGCCGAGCAGCTGCAACAAGCCGGTTTGGATTCAGGCAATGGCCCGGATACGACCGAGGTGTTCGAGGTCTATCGTGACCGTGCGGTGACGTTATCGCAATTGGCGGCGGACGTTGGCTATCTGTATCGCGACCACATCGAACTCGATGCGAAAGCGGCGAAGAAGCACTTGCGTGCCGTGGTGCAGGCGCCGATGCGGGCATTGCGTGAACGACTGGCAGCGTTGCCGACCTGGCAAGCGTCCGAGTTGGCGGCGGTCGTGGCATCGGTGGCAGACGAGCACGGCATCGGCATGGGCAAGTTGGGGCAACCCACACGTGTAGCCGTGACCGGCACCGGTGCGTCACCGGGGTTGGATGCAACGCTTAGCCTCGTTGGTCGCGAGCGCACCTTGCTGCGTTTGGATCAGGCGCTTACCTATATCGCTGAGCGTATCGCGCAGACAGATTGATCCAAACGTGGTGCCATGACACTGGTGTCCTAGACGCAACCGGCGCAAAATGGATGTAGACAACAAGAACTTGGACGTGGAGTAGTCAGAAGTGAGTAAACGTCTGCTGAGTATCGGGATCATCGCGCTGATTCTGACAGGCGCTGTTTTTGGTGCCTTATCGATGTCGGGTCAACCGGAGAATCAATCAGTTACCCCAACCGAGCCGCAGGCGCCATTGGTGAATATTCTGGAATTGTCCGCCGGTACGGTGCACTTCACTGTGCCGAGTCAGGGCACCGTCAATCCGGTCACCGAAGCCACATTAAGTGCCGAAATCGCCGGTACGGTTGTGGCGTTATCCGATGATTTTGTGGCCGGCGGACGCTTTCGCGCCGGTCAAATGTTGATGCAAATTGATCCGACCAATTACGAGGTGGCGGTCAAACGTGCGCAAGCGGCGCTTCGTCAGCGCCAGGTTGAGTACGACGGCGCGAAAAAATTACGCGAGCAGGGCTACCGCGCGGAGGCCGAATTATTGTCAGCCGAGGCCGCGCTGGAATCGGCGAAGGCTGATCTCGTGCGCGCCGAGCGCGATCTTGAACGCACCGAAGTGCGGGTGCCCTTCGATGGCCTGGTGCGGGCGCGCAACACCGAGCTGGGCAATTACGTCGCGCCAGGCTCGGTGCTTGGCACGGTGTTTGCGACCGATGTTTTCGAGGTACGTCTACCGTTGCCGGATTCGGAACTCGCATTCGTCGAGTTGCCATCCGTGTCCCAAGGCGATGCGAAAAGTCGTCCAAGTGTGACGCTCATTGGGCGTTATCGCGGACAGCCGGCGAGTTGGTCGGCGCAGGTAATCCGTACCGAAGGGGTAGTCGATGAGCGTACGCGGATGGTGTTCGCGGTCGCGGCCATCACCGATCCTTATCAGCTGGGTACCGGCGCGCTGGAGACGCCTGCCAAACCCTTGCCGGCGGGCACCTTTGTCAAGGCAGATATTGGCGGCATTAGCATCGATGATGTAGTGAAGATTCCGCGTACCTTGATTCGCGGTGACAGTCAGGTGGTATTCATGGACACCGACAACCTGCTGCGTTTGCGTGACCTGACATTTCTACGCACTGATGCTGACTACGCGTATGTAGATGCTAGCCAGTTGGAGGAGATGGTGGTTGTCCTAACGGTGTTGGAGACACCGCTTAACGGTATGGCAGTACGTCCCAACCGGGCCATCGAGGAACTACCGATGGAAGATGTCGTCTCGTCTGACGGGGCGGTCGAGTCGGATGTCGTCGGGGATGCCTCGTGACACTGTCCAATAGCCAGACCCGCGGGTTAATCGGTTGGTTTGCGACCAATCCGGTCGCGGCAAACCTGTTGATGTTCGTCATTGTGTTTGCCGGTATTGTGGTGTCGCAGTCGATCCGCAAGCAGACGACGCCCGAATTCGAGCTCAATGTGATTACCGTGTCGGTCGCCTACCCGGGCGCTGCACCGCAAGAGGTCGAACAGGGCATTCTGACGCGTATCGAGGAAGCGTTGAGCAATGTGGCGGGCATTGAAGAGATCAGCAGCACGGCCAGCGAGGGC
>JBCCZN010000224.1:0-3625 GCA_039187375.1 Pseudomonadota bacterium | reverse complement strand
CCCTTAAGAGCCGTTGAAGACTACAACGTTGATAGGCTGGGTGTGGAAGCGCAGTAATGTGTGAAGCTAACCAGTACTAATTGCTCGTGCGGCTTGATCATATAACGCCAAAGCGGTTTTGCTGAGGCGATGACGCGAAAGCGACATGCTATGACTTGATCAGATGCGTCAATCTGATCAGTCACGCGACACTCTAAAAGACGTCAAAACATTCCAGATTGTTAACCCTCTTTGAGGTGTGGCATGCAGTGCATGCGGCAGCTCATACCGGTTTGCCTGACGGCCATAGCGAGTAGGAACCACCCGATCCCTTGTCGAACTCGGAAGTGAAAATGCTCAGCGCCGATGGTAGTGTGGGGTCTCCCCATGTGAGAGTAGGACACTGTCAGGCATCTATTGCGAAAGGCCGTAACCCATTGAGGTTACGGCCTTTTTTATTGCTCAGCTGGAGGGGAGTCCCGTTGGGCGCGGTGCCGGTGATTGGCCGCAATGGGTTTGGTTGGCTAGCCGCGATAACCGGATAGATGTCCGAGAAAACCGACACAAAATCTGTCACAATAGGTTGACACTCAGCATATCGTTGTGAGGATTTGTTATGGGTTTGTTCTCACGGACCACAGAAACAGCCCCTTGTGAGGTTGAAGTCAGCCACTGCTTCGAAAGCCCGCATGCGCACGTTAAATTCTTAAATGGCGCCGTCATTAATCCAGGTGATGAAGTTCTCGTGCACGGAGAGCCGGTCATGGCACCGTATGGCGAGATAATCCGCGAGCAGCGAATCGCCACGATCACGCGTGCCTCTAGACTCGAACAATTCTGGACCAGACTGACCGGAGATCTGGAATTTATGGAGCTGTGTGAGTTTTCATTTTCTGAGGAGGTGTCGGTATGAGTCTGTCACCCAATCCGAATGTCGAGGATGCACCGGTTCGGCATTCCGCTGACGCAGATAGCGTAGATGAGGCCCTGGATGCGGGTAATTATCGCCAGGCGGTTATCGACAGCGAAACGGCGACTGCGGTTGCGATGCAGGATACGTTGCTGACACCGCGTTTTTATACCACCGACTTTGACAAACTAGACGCGGTTGACGTCACACCGGTTCGAGAGGAATGGGATGCGTTGATTGCCCATATGCAATCGGATCCAAATAAGGGTCACTTCAAGAAGAACGCCGATTGGGATCAGATTGATTGGGATGGGATGGAGCCGATTCTAAAGGCCGAATTCATCGATTTTCTGATCTCATCCTGTACTGCCGAGTTCTCAGGGTGTGTCCTGTATAAGGAAATGAAACGGCGAGGCACCAACCCGGATATCACGATGCTGTTTCAATTAATGGCACGCGACGAGGCGCGGCACGCCGGTTTCATTAATGATGCGCTGCGAGAGGCGGGTATTGCGGTTAATCTGGGCTTCCTGACTCAGAAAAAGAAATATACGTTCTTTCAGCCGAAGTTTATTTACTACGCCACCTACCTGTCCGAGAAGATCGGCTATGCCCGCTACATCACGATCTTCCGTCATCTCGAACAACATCCTGAGCACCGTTTTCACCCTATCTTCAAATGGTTCGAAGAGTGGTGCAACGATGAGTTCGGTCACGGTGAGGCGTTTGCGCTGTTGATGAAAACCGATCCGAAATTGACGCGCGGCATTAATGCACTGTGGATCAAGTTTTTTCTGACTGCGGTGTATTCAACGATGTACGTCAGGGATCATCAGCGACCGGCTTTCCATAAAGCGCTGGGCGTGGATACCGATTGGTACGCGGACTCGGTGTTTACCAAGTGCAGTGAGATTTCAAAGCAAGTGTTTCCGCTGACTCTGAATATCGAACATCCGCGTTGGATGCGAGGACTGCGCCGACTACAGTTGGCGAATGTCAAGCTGGCCAAAGCAAAGCGCGACGGTCATTGGTTCCGTCGTATCGGCGCATCCATTCAGGCTGGGCTTGCGTTTGTCTCGTTACTGACCATTCCGTCAATCAAGAACGAGGTGCCGGCCAAGACACGATTGCAACCGGTCTACTAAACCGGGATCGGTCGTGCCGTTTAGGCCTCGATAAAAAAGAAGTAGCTATACGCCACGATCAGTGCAGGAATGGTCGTGTACAGCGTTGCGATAATCGAAGCTCGCGGTGCCATAGCCAGTGCCGGAAACAACGCATCACCATCATTGGAGATGGAATTGCCTAACTGCGCCGACAACGGAATCACACCCTGCAAGTAAAGGCCGGTGGTCAAAACCTGCGGACCGCAGCCGGGCAACAGGCCAATTAATACACCGATTATTGGCAGCATCGCACCCGCACCGCTAAACGCAGCCTTGAGGTTCCAGCCGCTCCAATGCAGCGTCAATTCGAACGCTAAAAACGCGAGGATTACCCACACCGTGACGAAGCAGGTATCTGTGATCGTCTTGTTCCAGACATCATTGTAGGTCGGCTCATCAAGTCGGTTGACGTAACTGGCACCGGAGTTTGGATTTACAAACCATAGCCATATCGACAGCGCCGCACCGATCACGCCAATCACCGTGGTGAAGCCGGACATGCCAATCAGGCGATCCACATCAATCTGAAATGCGCCAAGTACACCCACGCCAAGTCCAGGCACGAGCACGCACAACCACGGCCAACTCATCTTGCCAAAGTCATACAATGCGGGTTTGTTCAGAGACAGTCGCGAATCATCGACGCACATGAATTGCGGATCGTGGAGTTTCTCTACGAGGTAACCAGAAATCACACCGACGACGATACTGAGGCCGATCACGCTCAGACCCGTCAGCGGCTGCTTCGCTAGCAACAGGAATGCGGCGTCGCCCATAGTGGAGGTCAGAACAGCCACCACCGCACCAAACCCCGTACGACCGATGCTGTACTGAGACATCACCATAATGGCACCGCCACAGCCTGGCAGTGCACCCAATATTGCGGCAATCGGAACCTGATACGCGCGGTGTCGCTCCAGAAACTGGGCCGTATCGATCTTCAGATAGCATTCCAAGCCATAGAAGATCAGCAATGTCAGTGCGACGAACACGCTGACCGCTGTGTAGGCCTCCGCCACCGTCTCAAATACCAGCGTTCGTGTCGGGGAGTCGGTTAGAACGCTCAACGCAAGCAGTCCAAAAACGACTAAATATCGCCCCAGACTCACCCTCAAGGCGCTCTTCGGCGCATTTATTAGTTGATGTGCTAGTGCGCGAGTGTTCATTTCCGGCGGCGCGTTGGTGCGCCCAAAATTGCGGCAAGTATCAAGACAAAATTTCTACGCATCATAGTAACAGCATTGAGACCGGTTCTCATTGACGTTTTTAATGAGAATCATTATCATTAACAATCATGGGGACAGATGGCGCGTATTCCAAGTGCGCAAAAGGCGGACAGGCTTAGATGGAGACAGACAACACGATCGACAACGTTGGCTTCATGCATTTATCTGATGGTGCTGCGTTGTTTGTACACACTGCTCGGGAGTGGGCGTCATCGATCGCTAACAGTACCTGTCGATGCGCGGCGTTACGGCAAATCCATCGTCGCTATCGAGTTGAGTCGGCGCTGCCCTTGCTGCAGGAGTTAATGACCTTCGTCGCCACCGTTGCGCCACGGCAACTCGTG
>JBCCZN010000223.1:0-3709 GCA_039187375.1 Pseudomonadota bacterium | reverse complement strand
ATTGACATTGATATACCCCGATGGCGCGCGTGACGCCGAGAGTATGGCAGTCGACGCACGGGGCAATGCCATCTACATCCTCAGCAAGCGCGATAGCGAGCCGCGTTTGTATCAATTGCCCCTAGACGAGGCGCTGCGCGTTTCGGGCACGGACCAGACGTTGACACTCACCCTGTTGGGCAACATCACGAGCATTCCCACTCCGACGCCACTAGAGCTCAGCTTATTTCCGAAATACGGGCAGTTTCGCAATCAGCCCACTGCCATGTCTTTGAGCGCAGACGGCAATATCATCGGCCTGATGACCTACGGCGATGCCTATCGGTCGGTTCTAGGTCCAGATCGAGACTGGCTGGCAGCGCTGAACGGTGGACTCGTCTCAGTCGAAGTGCCGTTTTTGCCGCAGGCCGAGACCATTGCCATTGACGCTGAGCAAACGTTGTATGTCACAACCGAACAACAGGGCGCGCCATTGCTGGCATTTCGGGCGCAATCAAAAACTGAGCAATAAACCAGCCATCGCAGCACTCATTAAATTGCTCAATGAACCTGCGGCCACAGCGCGTAAGCCCAATTGGCCCACCAGCTCACGCTGCGCCGGCACTAGCACACCCAATCCACCGAGCAGAATCGCGATCGCCGAAAGGTTGGCAAATCCGCACAAGGAAAACGTGACAATCGCCGCAGCGCGCGGCGAGAGCGTCTCGCGCACCTGGCCGAAATCAAGAAACGCAACGAACTCGTTCAGGATCAGCTTTTTGCCAAACAGGCTGCCAGCGACCTGTGCTTCTTCCCAAGGTATACCGATCAACCACATGATTGGCGAGAACGCATGACCCAATAGCCATTCCAATGTAATGCCATCGACACCGAACCAGCCAAACAGCGCACCGACCATGCCATTGAACAACGCGATCAAGGCAACAAAGCACAACAACATCGCACCGATCATCACCGCAAGACGCACCCCCTCTTGCGCTCCACTGGCCGCAGCAAGAAACACGTTCTTTTCTTTAGGCACATCGATGTGGCCAACACTTTGTGCGGTATGCTGAGGCCCACCCAAGTCGTCAGGCATGATCAACTTGGCCATCAGCAAGCCACCTGGCGCCGCCATAAAACTGGCAGCCAGCAAGTACTTCAGTTCAGCGCCCATACCGGCATACGCCGCCAACACGGTACCGGCAACCGACGCCGTCCCGGAGGTCATGATGGCGAACATCTGTGGACGCGTGACCATACCCAAATAGGGTTTGACGACCAGCGGTGCTTCGGTGAAACCAACGAATACGTTAGCGGCAGCATTCAAAGACTCGACAGGGCCAGTGCCTAGCATTTTTTGCAACGCGCTCCCCAGTATGCGGACCACCCATTGCATCAGTCCGATGTGATACAGCACTGCCATCAGTGACGCGAAAAACACAATGGTCGGCAGTACGTTGATCGCGAAGATGGGATATTGCTGATTCGTAAATAGCTCGCCGAAGATCATGCTGATGCCCTGATTGGCAAAACCGATCACCGACATCACACCGTCACTCATCGCTGCAATGACGACCTGACCGGCTGGCAGATACAGCGCCAGCACGGCGATGACTGCCTGCAACACAAAAGCACTGGCCACCACACGCAGCCGAATCGCGCGCCGATTTGTGGACAATGCAACCGCGGCAGCGATCAGGACAACGATGCCCGCTAACGCGATAAGACTACCCATCAGGAGGCCTTTGCGCTGTGCGCCTGCTCGATAACCTCCGCCAGTGCCGGCCGGGCAATCCGCAGCTCATCGCCATCCAGTGCATCCAGCTCATGCGGAAACACAAGCCACTCATCGGTTTCGTGGACAAAATAGTCGGGTGTGAGTGTTGTCTGATTGCGTGCAGGCTTGTACCAGGGCACAGCAATTCGAACATCCTCTGCCATGTTGTCGCGCGCACGTCGCCGAATCTCTGCAATCACTGCGGCAATCGTATTGCCTGTATCGAAAACATCATCAACGATCAGCAATCGATCCTCGATGTTGATGGTGTCGATAATATAGTCCAGACCATGCACAGCGACGGTATTCGAACGTTTGTCAACGCCATGATAGGACGAGGTTCGAATCGCAATGTGATCGGCATTGACACCGCAATAGGCCATCAATTCCTGCAATGCCATCCCGACGGGTGTGCCCCCGCGCCAGATGGCAATGATCAGCGACGGCCGGTAATCATCTTTCAGAACATTGGCGGCCAGACGGAACGAATCCTCCAACAAGCCTTGGGCAGAGAGCACAGTTTTTTGCATAGTCAGGCGCTACGGATGACGCGGGAGGAAAGAACTTCGGTATACTCTTCGATCCTACCGCAATCGCCCGCCCGAGGCACCACAACTCCATGGTCGGACCTGTTCGAAACAAACAATTCGTCGCCGCGGACGATATGCTGGTGGACTCATTCCGTCTGGCAGTGGACATCTTTCACAGTGGTTTTCGACCCGATTTTCTCGTCGGTCTATGGCGCGGCGGCAGCTCGGTCGGCATCGCCGTTCAGGAAGGCCTGCAGCATTTCGGTGTGGACACCGACCACATCGCAGTGCGCACCAGCTATGCCGGCTACGAATCCTGGCACCGGCAACGGGCCGACAAGAAGTCACGCATTCGCGTCCACGGCATGGACTATATTATTGACAAGGTACGGGCCAGCGACAGTCTACTCATCGTCGATGATGTGTTTTCAACCGGTTCCAGCGCCCAGGCGGTTATCGATAAACTGGCACGTAAAACCCGTCGAAACCTGCCCCAGGACATTCGCATTGCGACAGTCTGGTACCGACCGAGTGAACGTACGTTGCGGCCACCGGATTTTTTCGTCCACCAGACGGACGACTGGATGGTACTACCCTATGAGCTATCCGGTCTGTCCCCGCAAGAGATTGCGGCAAACAAACCGGAATTGTCCGAAATTCTGAGTGATATTGCCGAATTGCTGCCGGCCAGTCACCGTGAGAGCGAATAACCAACCAAGGATTTTTCATGGCCTCTGCCTCAGTCGCCCTGCTGGGCATCAGTAACGCGATCGTCGACGTATTGAGTCAGGTGCAGCCTGCCGACATAGAACAGATCGGCGCACCGCCGGGGTCAATGACACTCATTGATCAAGAAAAAGCGGTATCGCTTTATGCCAGCATGCAGAACAAGGTCGAAAGCGCTGGTGGCTCGGTTGCCAATTCGGTCGCCTGTTTTGCCAGTCTGGGCGGCTCTGCTGCCTATATTGGTCGGGTTGCCGAAGATGAGTTGGGCAATGCATTCGATGCTGATATGCGCAAGCTCACTATCGACATGCGATTGCCGCCGGAAACACGCGCCGCGCCCACGGCACGCTCCCACATCATGATCACGCCCAATGGCGAGCGAACGATGCAGACGTTTCTCGGCGCATGCACCGAGATTGCGGTCAGCGATATGACCGAGCACACCATCGGGACGCCTGTTGTCATCCTGTTAGAAGGCTACGTCTGGGACACGCCGGAAGGGCCGGCGGCCATGGCGCGCGCGATCGAGCTCGGCAAACTGGCCGGGGCGCGCATCGCACTGTCACTATCCGATTCATTCTGCGTCGAACGTCATGAATCCGCGTTCACGACGTTGGCCAGCGGTGATGCCGACATCATCATCGGCAACGAAGCAGAAATGCTGGCGCTATTTGGTGTGAACACCTATTCCGAT
>JBCCZN010000222.1:0-3842 GCA_039187375.1 Pseudomonadota bacterium | reverse complement strand
AGGGCCGGCGGCCATGGCGCGCGCGATCGAGCTCGGCAAACTGGCCGGGGCGCGCATCGCACTGTCACTATCCGATTCGTTCTGCGTCGAACGTCATGAATCCGCGTTCACGACGTTAGCCAGCGGTGATGCCGACATCATTATCGGCAACGAAGCAGAAATGCTGGCGCTATTTGGTGTGAACACCTATTCCGATGCGATCGCGGCAGCAGGAAAAAATGGTCGACTGTTTGTAATGACTCGCTCCGGTGAGGGGTCGGTGATTATTCATGGTCAAGAGGTCGTTATTCAGCCGGCCGATCAGATCGATAATCTAATTGATACAACCGGCGCCGGAGACGCCTATGTCGCCGGTTTTCTCTACGGATTCACGCACGGGATGACCTTGTCCGAAAGCGCGCTGCTTGGTACGCGATCCGCGTCATTGGCTATTCAACAGGTTGGCGCACGTCCGTTGCCTGCGGATTTGCGTCATTTGCTCTGAGTTGCGGATTACTGCGCGGCCGGATGCCAGGTCGTTTTCATTTCCTGCAAACATGCGATCGCCTCCAGACCATCATCGCCGGGCGCCCGTATCGCGCTCGTCGGCAGTTGTGGCTGACGTTGCAGGTGATCTGCACCCTGTTCCTGAGCTAACTGCCATTCATCATCGGTCAGATCCGCACTCAATAAAGCGTCGATATCGTCATGACTCACCGCCTGCGGCAACAATTCATCACGCCGACCGGTCAGCATGTTGGCGACACCGGCGGGTACATCCGATGCGTGCAGGGCTTCCGCCAGCGCCACCGATGTCAGGGGGTGGGCGGCATCCGCGATGACAATCAGTGTATTGCCACCAACGATGGTGGGGGCTAACACGCTCACCAAACCGAATAGCCCGCCCGAGCGCGGTGCGATGGCCGTCACAACGCCAACCGGTTCTGGCACCGTGAAGCAAAAGTGCTGCGAGGCCACGGGGTTCACCGCGGACAATATCTGCATGTACTTATCTGACCAACCGGCGTAGTGCACCAGCCAATCCACTGACCGCTGAACATCATACTGTGCTGCATCACGCGTCATGCCTTCGCGCATCAGTTCATCTACAAACTGTGCCTGTCGAGACTCGACCATCTCCGCTATGCGATAAAGAATCTGACCGCGCAAGTACGCATTAGCTGCGCACCAGCCCGAGAGTGCCGCTCGGGCGGCGACCACCGCATTGCGCAGGTCTTTGCGGCTGGCTCGACTGACATTGGCGACAAACTCACCAGTCGATGATTCGAAAGCGATATAGCGGCCGGATTCGGTGCGCGGGAATTTACCACCGATAAACAACTTGTAAGTCTTGGCAACGGCCAATCTCTGCTCGCTCATGCGCGTGCCTCCGACAGATAGGCACGCAGGCCATGCAGGCCGCCCTCGCGACCGATGCCACTTTCGTGAAATCCGCCAAACGGTGCGCTAGGGTCGAACTTGTTGAAGGTATTGGCCCAGACAACGCCGGCACGCATACGACGGGTCATATCAAACACCTTGGAACCTTTATCTGTCCAGACACCGCCCGATAGCCCAAAACGGGTGTTGTTGGCCTTCGCGTGTGCTTCATCAAACGTGCGGAATGTCTGTACGGTCAGCACAGGACCGAAAATCTCTTCACGCACGACGCGATGCGATTGAGCGACATCGCATAACAACGTCGGGCGGCAAAACAAACCAGTCTCCGGCAGCGTCTGACCGGCATCCCACAGCGTCGCGCCCTCTGTTTTACCGATATCGATATAGTCTTCGATTCGTGTTAACTGGTTACGCGAATTAATCGCACCAACGTCAGTATTTTTGTCTAATGGATCACCGACAATCAGGCTGGCCATACGTGCCTGCAAACGTTCGAGCAGCTGCTCAGCAATAGACTCCTGAACCAGCAAACGCGAACCGGCACAACAAACGTGACCCTGATTGAAAAAAATACCGTTAACGATACCCTCAACCGCCTGATCGATTGCCGCATCGTCGAACACGACATTCGCCGCTTTACCGCCTAGCTCCAAGGTGTAGCGCACCGAACGCCCTGCTAAGGCCCGCATTAAGGATTTGCCAACCTGAGTCGAGCCGGTGAAGGCCAGCTTGTCGATACCCTGGACTTCCGCCAATGCGGCGCCCGTATCGCCGGCACCGGTAACGATATTGACCACACCCGGCGGCAGATCGATATCCTGACATAGCTCGGCCAGTTTCAACGCTGTTAAAGGCGTGGTCTCGGCAGGCTTGAGTACCACAGTATTGCCGCATGCCAATGCCGGGGCAATTTTCCAAGCTGCCATCAGCAAGGGAAAATTCCACGGGATAATCTGCGCCGCGACACCCAGTGCTCGCGGTGTGCCACCTGACACTGCGTAGGACAACTTGTCCGCCCAACCAGCATGATAAAAAAAGTGGGCACTCGCCAAAGGGATATCGATGTCGCGAGATTCACGGATCGGCTTGCCGCCATCCATTGACTCGATCACAGCAAACTCACGCGCACGCTCTGCGATCGCTCTGGCCAACCGAAACAGGTACTTACCCCGCTCGCGGGAGGGCATTTTGCTCCAGACCGAATCATAGGCATTTCGCGCAGCCTGCACTGCCTTGTGCACGTCCGCTTGTCCGGCGTGCGATACGCTGGCCAGTGTCGACTCCGTCGCCGGATTCAGCGTATCGAATCGACCGCCATCCTCAGCATCGACGAATTCGCCATTGATAAATAACCCGTAGTGATCCGCAATATGTGCAGATTCGCTCGACTCTGGTGCAGGACTGAGTGCCCAGGCACCTTCGAATGCCAATGGTGAGTGCTCGCTCATGTGCTCCCCTGCACGCTAGTCACGTGAAAACCGTTGCGGTGATTGATATCGACCATCGTGCAGCCGTGCCAACTGCATCAGGACATCATTCGCCAACGAACTGGCACCAAACCGAAAACGGTGTTTGTTCATCCATTCGGGGCCCAATGTCTCCTGCAACATCACAAGATAGTGCAGTGCCAGTTTAGCACTGGAAATGCCACCTGCCGGTTTCATGCCGATGATCTTCCCGGTTCGTCGATAAAAATCTCCAATCGCCTGCAGCATTACCAATGTCACCGCTAGCGTAGCCGCCGGTTGCACCTTACCAGTCGAAGTCTTGATAAAGTCCGCGCCGGCGCGCATCGCCAACCAACTCGCTCGTCGCACATTGTCCAGGCTTCCCAATTCGCCGGTTTCCAGAATCACCTTCAGGTGCGCCGCCCCGCACGCTTGTTTAATCGCGACAATTTCATCAAATACACGCGTGTAGTCGCCGGCAAGAAAAGCGCCTCGTGCAATCACCATATCAATCTCATCAGCACCGGCCGCCACCGCCGCACGTGTGTCTTCCAGCCGCACTGACAAGGGCGCCTGACCGCTCGGAAATGCCGTCGCAACCGACGCGATCGCGATGTCGGTATCGGCGAGCGATGCCTTGGCGACCTCAACCAAAGACGGGTACACACACACTGCAGCGACACTAGGCAATCCGGGCAAGCTCTGATGCAGCTGTCTGGCCTTGGTACACAGCTGCCGCACCTTACCGGGTGTATCAGCCCCCTCCAAAGTCGTCAGGTCAATCATCGACAGCACGCGCAACAGTCCTTGCCGCTTGCTGTCGTTCTTGATGGAGCGAGTCTGAAATCGCGCTGCGCGCTCTGCAACCCCGACGCTATCGACAGCCGGCTGACGGGTCAGCTCGTCACGCCACAGTTGGTCCGTACCCGTCACCTCAGTCACTGACAACCGTATCCAAAGCCACACGAATCATGTCATCGAAACTGGTCGCACGCGCCTCGCTATCCAACGCCT
>JBCCZN010000221.1:0-3893 GCA_039187375.1 Pseudomonadota bacterium | reverse complement strand
CTCGAAGAATGAGTTGCGTCTGCATTTCGCATCGCTTCTTCGTAGGAGATGATCTCCTCTTCATACAGGGCAAACAGCGCCTGATCGAATGTCTGCATACCCAACCGTGTTGAGCGCGCCATGATTTCCTTGATCTGCGCCACGTCACCCTTGAAGATCAAATCTGCGATTAATGGCGTCGTCAGCATGATCTCCATTGCGGCGACACGGCCAAGGCCGCCCTCGCGCGGAATCAACCGTTGGGAAATCAGTGCACGCACATTCAACGACAAGTCCATCAATAGCTGCGCCCGGCGCTCTTCAGGGAAGAAGTTAATGATGCGATCCAGTGCCTGGTTAGCACTGTTGGCATGCAAGGTCGCCAGGCACAGATGACCGGTTTCGGCAAACTGGATACCGTATTCCATCGTTTCGCGATCACGAATCTCGCCGATCAAAATGACGTCCGGCGCCTGACGCAAGGTGTTCTTCAGTGCGGCATGCCAGTTGTCGGTGTCGACCCCGACCTCACGGTGCGTGATGACGCATCCATCGTGCGGATGCACGAATTCAACCGGGTCTTCGATCGTGATGATATGGCCGCGCGAATTACGGTTGCGATGGCCGATCATCGTCGCCAGCGTGGTTGACTTACCCGAACCGGTACCACCGACGATAATGACCAGGCCACGCTTGTTCATCACCACATCCTTGAGGATGGGCGGTAGATCAAGATCGTCAAAGGTCGGGATCGTGGTATTGATCTTACGCAATACCGCACCGACATAACCCTGCTGCACGAACGCGCTAACGCGATAGCGGCCAATCCCCTTCGGCGCAATCGCAAAGTTACATTCCTGCGTTGCATCGAACTCGCGAGCCTGTTTGTCGTTCATGATAGCGCGCACCAGAATCGAACACTGCTCGGGCTTTAGAATGGAATCTGACGCGCGGTGAATTTCACCATCGATCTTGATCGCCGGAGGGAAGCCTGAGGTGATGAACAGATCAGAGCCACTTTTTTCGTTCATCTTGCGCAGCAGGTTCTGCATCAATGTGGCGGCTTGTTCTCTATCCATCAGAAGTTTTCCTTGTTCGCAGCTTTGAAGCGCGCTTCCTCTTTGGTGATCTTGCCCTTGGTCAATAACTCGGACAGGTTCTGATCCAGTGTCTGCATGCCCGCCGCTTGACCGGTCTGAATCGCCGAAAACATCTGGGCGATCTTGCCTTCGCGAATCAGATTACGAATAGCCGGCGTTCCGATCATGATCTCGTGGGCGGCAATCCGACCGCCGCCGATACGTTTGAGTAAGGTTTGCGAGATCACCGCCTTCAAAGATTCGGACAGCATCGCCCGCACCATTTCTTTTTCTGCCGCCGGGAAGACATCGACGATGCGGTCGATCGTCTTGGCCGCCGAACTCGTATGCAAGGTGCCGAATACCAGGTGACCGGTCTCGGCCGCCGTCAGCGCCAACCGGATAGTCTCAAGGTCGCGCAGCTCACCGACGAGAATGACATCCGGATCTTCGCGCAACGCCGAGCGCAACGCTTCGGAAAACCCGAGCGTGTCTCGGTGCACCTCACGCTGGTTGACCAACGATTTCTTGCTCTCATGAACAAACTCGATGGGGTCCTCAATGGTCAGGATATGGTCCGGTTTGTTGTCGTTGATGTAATCGACCATCGCCGCCAGAGTCGTCGACTTACCGGAGCCGGTCGGGCCGGTCACCAGACAAATGCCGCGCGGCTGCATCGCAATATCTTTGAAAATCGCTGGCGCGCCGAGATCATCCAGCGTCAGGATATCCGACGGAATAATCCGGAAAACGGCGCCGGAGCCCCGCGCCTGGTTGTAGGCGTTGACACGAAAACGCGCCAGTTGCGGAATTTCGAAGGAGAAATCAGTCTCCATGAATTCCTCGTAAGTCTTGCGCTGCTTGTCATTCATGATGTCGTACACCATGCTGTTGACCTCTTTATGGGTCAGTGCAGGCATGTTCACACGCTTGATGTCACCATCCACTCGAATCATGGGCGGCACACCCGCAGACAAATGCAGATCTGAGGCCTTGTTCTTGACCGTGAATGAAAGCAACTGTGCGACGTCGACTGCCATGAAAACTCCTGTAGGCGCTCGGACGAGGATTTACCATAAATGATGGCCATGAAGTATAGCCAGCGGGCCTTGGTAAAGCGTGATTAGAGTCACGGAAAGCCTCGCGCAGGTGTATCGGCAGGTCGCAAATGCGGCCGAAATCGCAAATCGGCAGCCCGGGGAGATCCGCGTAGTCGCCGTCAGCAAGCGCCATAACCAGGCCTCGATCGAGGCTGCGGCCGCCGCCGGGCAGCGCGATTTTGGCGAGAATTTCGTCGATGAGGCGGTCACCAAGATCACAGCACTCGCCGACCACAGGCTGTGCTGGCATTACATTGGCGCTGTTCAGTCGAACAAAACGCGTTTAATCGCCAACCACTTCGACTGGGTGCACACCATCGACCGACACAAAATCATCGACCGACTGGCGACTCAGCGCGCTGAAACCACAGCGCCATTGAATGTCTGCCTGCAAGTCAACATCGATGCAGAGAGCCAGAAGAGCGGTGCCGCGCCAGATGCGATGTTTGAGTTGGCCGACGCGGTAGCGCAGCGTTCGACGCTGCGCCTGCGCGGCTTGATGTGCCTACCCAAGGTTCGCACCGATCTTGAAGCACAACGTAAGCCGTTCGCACTGCTACGCCAGCTGTTCGACGAGCTGCGCCAAACCCATCCGACGCTCGACACCCTGTCGATGGGCATGAGCGGGGATCTGCAAGCTGCCATCATTGAGGGCAGTACGCTGGTGCGAATCGGCACCGCGATTTTTGGACCTAGACCCGTATGACCACCACCGACACACACCTGAGCAACAAGCAGATTGGTTTCATCGGTGGCGGCAACATGGCCAGCGCCATCATTCGCGGGGTGCTGGCCACAGGCATTGCCGCTGAGAATCTGTCGATCGGAGAACCGGACGCATCCAGGCGTTCTACCTTGGCTCAACTGAGCCCCGCTCTGACATTCAAACAATCCAATGACGCCGTCTGCGAATCGGCAGATATTGTCTTGCTTGCGGTCAAGCCGCAGCTGCTCCCCGAGGTGCTCTCTGCGCTCTCAAATGCGGCACAACAACACCCGTCGCTATTTATCTCTATCGCCGCAGGGGTCTCAATGGCGCGTCTGGCGCACTATCTGCCGACCGCCAAAGCGATCGTGCGTGCGATGCCCAATCTTGGGGCGGCAGTTGGTCGATCCATGACAGGAATGGCTGCCAATGCGCATTGCGGCGACTATGAACGGGCTGATGCAAGCGCCATCATGAGCGCTATCGGTGAGGTCATGTGGCTGCACACCGATCGCGATATCGATGCCATCACAGCGATCGCCGGCAGCGGACCGGCCTATTTGTTTCTATTGTTGGAACAACTGCAGGCCGCCGCCCAGACACTGGAATTTGATCGCCAAGCAGCGCGCCAGCTAGCACTGACGACGGCCGCTGGTGCGGTTGAGCTGCTGCAAAACGACGACGGCGAGTTCAGTAGCTGGCGTGAACGGGTGACCTCACCAGGCGGCACGACAGCCGCAGCCCTCGACCACCTGTTGACAAACGGTTTTAATACGCACATTCAAGAGGCTGTCTTTGCCGCGTTCGAACGCGCCCAGCAGCTTGCCGAATCAGCCGACAAGGAATCCTGATGCTGGAAGAAATTTCTGAGTTCCTGCTCAATAGCATCGCGCAACTGGTAGTGATCGTGATCCTGCTGCGGTTTTTTCTGCAGTGGGTCCGGGCTAATTTTCGCAATCCGTTGGCGCAGTCAATTGTGCAGCTCACCTCACCACTGATCGTACCGGTACGTCGGATCGTCCCGCCGGT
>JBCCZN010000220.1:0-3934 GCA_039187375.1 Pseudomonadota bacterium | reverse complement strand
GCCGAGCCCATGCCGCCCGATCAGCTGGCTTGCTACCAGAAGATGTTCAACCTGACTGCCGAGGAGCGCAACGAGGTCCTGCGGGTGCTCGCCGAGGCGGGTCAGGAGGCTGTGGGTTCCATGGGCGATGACACGCCCATGTCGGTGCTCTCGCAACAAGTACGCCCGCTGTTTGATTATTTCCGTCAGCAGTTCGCGCAGGTGACGAACCCACCCATCGATTCTCTGCGTGAACGAATCGTAATGTCGGTGCAAACCAACATCGGGCGCGAGGCGAACCTGTTCGAACTCTCGGCGGCGGATGCCGAGCACATCATCATCAACTCGCCGGTGCTCTCGCAACGCAAATGGCGCCAGTTGGTCAGTCCTGAGCTGTTCGCGGACAGTCATGTGCAAATCGATCTGAATTATCCGCAGGAGATGTCACTGCCGGATGCGCTCGATGATATCTGCGCGCGCGCAGAGGTGGCTGTGCGTGATGGCAATCTGTTGGTGTGTTTGAGCGATCGGTATCTGGAGCAAGGGAAATTGCCGGTGCATGCATTGCTTGCAACCGGTGCGGTTCATCATCATCTGGTGCAGGCAGGTCTTAGGTGTCGGTGCAACATTCTGGTCGAGACCGGTTACGCGCGCGATCCCCATCACTTCGCTTGTTTGATCGGCTATGGCGCCACCGCGGTTTATCCCTATCTCGCCTATCAGGTGCTGCACGATCTGGCGAGACAGGGCAAGGTAGATGCCCGCATCGATGGTGCGCGTCAGTACGGTCGCAGCTATCGGCGTGGTATTCGCAAGGGCTTGTTCAAGATCATGTCGAAAATGGGCATTTCGACGATCGCAAGCTACCGCGGCTCGCAGTTATTCGAGATTGTGGGATTGTCCGACGAGGTCGTTGAGCGTTGCTTCCGTGGGACGGTGTCGCGGCTGCAGGGGGCGACATTCACGCACCTGCATGAAGACCAGAGCGAGCTGGGCCAAATGGCTTGGTTGCCCGGCATACCGGTTGGGCGCGGCGGTTTGTTGCGCTATGTGCACGGCACTGAATACCACTGTTATAACCCGGATGTCGTCGCGACATTACAGGCTGCGGTGCGTACCGGCGATTATGCGGTGTACCAAAAGTACTCGGCGTTGGTGAATGAGCGCCCGGTCGCGACCTTACGCGATCTGTTGCAGGTGAAGTCCGCGGCACAGCCGGTGCCACTCGACGAGGTCGAGCCGGTTGCTGAAATCGTGCGGCGATTTGATAGCGCCGGCATGTCGTTGGGTGCGTTGTCCCCCGAGGCACATGAAGCGTTGGCGATCGCGATGAATCGACTCGGTGCGCGATCGAACTCGGGCGAGGGCGGTGAAGACCCGGATCGCTACGGCACAGAGCGCATGTCGCGGATCAAACAGGTCGCCAGTGGCCGGTTTGGTGTCACCGCAGAGTATCTAGTGAACGCTGATGTATTGCAGATCAAGGTGGCGCAAGGCGCCAAGCCGGGCGAGGGCGGCCAGCTGCCCGGTCACAAGGTGGATGAGACCATTGCGCGACTGCGCTATGCCAGTCCCGGTGTCGGCCTGATTTCGCCACCACCTCATCATGACATCTATTCGATAGAGGACCTGGCGCAGCTGATCTTTGATCTGAAGCAGGTCAACCCGTCAGCATTGGTCAGCGTCAAGCTGGTCTCCGAGCCCGGGGTAGGCACCATCGCTGCGGGTGTCGCGAAGGCCTACGCCGATCTGATCACCGTGTCCGGCTATGACGGCGGCACTGGCGCAAGTCCGCTCACCTCGGTCAAATACGCTGGCAGCCCGTGGGAGCTGGGCTTATCAGAAACCCATCAGGTATTGCGTGCCAATGATCTGCGCCACAAGGTGCGCCTGCAGACCGATGGTGGACTGAAAACTGGTCTGGATGTGATCAAGGCGGCGATTCTGGGCGCCGAGAGTTTTGGCTTTGGCACCGCGCCGATGATCGCATTGGGTTGTAAGTATTTGCGCATCTGTCATTTGAATAATTGCGCAACGGGTGTCGCAACGCAGAACAACGTTCTGCGCAGCAAGCACTTCATCGGTTTGCCGGAAATGGTCATGAACTTTTTCCGCTTTGTTGCAGAAGAGACGCGTCAGATTTTGGCCAGCCTTGGTATGCGTTCTTTGGATGAGCTGATCGGTCGAATCGAGTTGCTTGAACGACTGCCCGGGCAATCGCCGCGTCAGGATGCGTTGGACCTCAGTGGCATCATGTCTAACGCCGGGGTGCCGGATGACAAATCGCGTATCTGCACCGAGCCGCGCAATGTGCCGTTCGATAGCGCTGAGCTGGCAGAACAAATGCTCACCGATATGCGCGCCAGTATCGATGGGGGTGAGTCCGGTCGCTTTGGCTATGAGGTCAGCAATTTCCATCGTTCAATTGGTGCGCGTGTTGCGGGCGAAATTGCACGGCGTCATGGCAATCACGGCATGGGTGAGGCGGTGTTGGACGTCAAGCTGCGTGGGACCGCAGGACAGAGTCTCGGCGCATGGAATGTTTGCGGTTTACATCTAACGCTGGAAGGCGATGCCAACGATTATGTTGGCAAAGGTATGACTGCTGGTCAGATTGTCATCCGACCGCCCAGCGTCAGCGGCTTTGTCTCCCGCAATACGGCGATTATCGGCAACACGTGCTTATACGGTGCGACCGGTGGGCGGCTTTTCGCATCCGGTCGCGCTGGCGAGCGCTTTGCGGTGCGCAATTCCGGTGCGACGGCTGTCATTGAGGGGGCCGGCGATCATTGCTGCGAGTATATGACCGGCGGAGTTGTGGCGGTACTCGGTGATGTCGGTGTCAACTTCGGTGCCGGCATGACGGGCGGTTTTGCGTATGTTCTGGATGAACAGCGTGATTTCGTCGACCGCTATAACCACGAGCTGATCGATATTCATCGAATCTCGCCGGAGAGTATGGAGCAGTACCTGCATCATTTGCGTGGATTGTTAACACAGCATTTTGAGCTAACCGGCAGTGTTTGGGCGGAGGAAATTCTGGAGGACTATCGCGATTTTCTACCGAAGTTCTGGTTGGTGAAGCCGAAGGCCAGTGAGTTGTCTTCGCTGGTCACATCATTGAGGCAGGCCGCTTGACGATGAGTGAATATCCGCTGCAGTTTTTGGAAATACCGCGTACCGATCCTGAAAAGGAATCGGCGCGGGGGCGCGTGCGTCACTATAAAGAAATTTATGGTCACTACTCGGCCGATCAGGCCTCTGAGCAAGCCGGCCGGTGTTTGAACTGCGGTAATCCTTATTGCCAGTGGCAGTGTCCGGTGCACAACTACATCCCCAACTGGCTCAATCTGATTCAGGAAGGTCGTATCCTCGAGGCGGCGGAGCTGTCGCATCAGACCAATTCACTGCCAGAGGTGTGTGGGCGGGTGTGCCCGCAGGATCGATTGTGTGAGGGTGCCTGCACGCTGAACGACGGCTTGGGTGCGGTGAGCATCGGTAATATTGAAAAGTACATTACCGATGAGGCGATGAAGCTGGGATGGCGACCGGACCTGTCGCATGTGACGCCAACCGGCAAGCGTGTGGCGATCGTTGGTGCCGGTCCCGCCGGATTGGCGGCGGCTGATGTGCTGGCGCGCAATGGCGTGTCCCCGGTGGTTTACGATGCCTACGGCCAGATTGGCGGCTTGCTGACATTCGGTATTCCGCCGTTCAAGCTCGAAAAACACATCATTGAGCAACGCCGCGACATTCTCGAAGGTATGGGTGTCGAGTTCGTGCTCAATACCCGTGTGGGTGAGGACATTGCGTTTGATGAGCTCATCGATGGGTTTGATGCGGTGTTTCTGGGTATGGGTACCTACACTTATGTGCGCGGTGACTTCCCCGGTGAAAATCTGCCGGGTGTTTGCGACGCTTTGCCGTATCTGATTTCCAATGCCTACAAGACCCT
>JBCCZN010000219.1:0-3939 GCA_039187375.1 Pseudomonadota bacterium | reverse complement strand
TTGTGGCATGCCCGGTTCTCACCGACGACGCAGGCTTATGGTCCAACACCCGCGCAGCGTGAGTCTTTGCGCATTGCCAAAGCGTTATATCAAGACGTGTCGGCGACGCTGACAACACTGATAGAGACCGAATACGATGCATTGAAAGCGGCGATGGATGCTGCCGGTGTGCCGTGGACGCCAGTTCGCGGCATCCAGCGTTAGCGTCTCACCAACGGTGTGACAGTGTCACAAAGAAGTTCCGGCCTGGTGCATCCAGGCCGGAACCGTGTGGCCGATAACGTTGATCGAGAAGATTGTCGATGCCAGCGAGGAGCTTTGTGGCATCACTCAATGACCAGTCCAGCCGCGTATTTAACTCACCCCAGCCCGCCGTTCCATTCGGGTTAATGCGGGGATCTCGAACGTCTCGTGCACTCAATCGATCCTGTTGCGCCGCGAAACGAATGGTATTGCGCCAGCTGATCGAATCGCTGATCGCGTAGTCCAGTAAAAACCGACCGGTTAAGGGCGGAATACGATCAGCCGGTTCAGTAGCGTCGATCCGTTGTTGCTCGCCCCGTGTATAGGTGAGATTGGCATCCAACGAGATCCGCGTATTGACTGCTGCGCGAAGCGCCATCTCGACGCCATAGATCTTCGACTGCGCTGCGTTGACATTCGTGACGATATCCCGCCCTTCGGCCGTGCGCTCACCGGTATCGCGGGTGGTGATGCGATCGGTGTAGTTTAGCGCGAAGACGAAGGTTTCAAATTTAATTCGTCCGTTATCGAAGCGCACACCGAGGTCCAGTTGCACGATGCGCTCGGAGTCCAGCTCTGGATTGGGCTGGTTGAAGCGATTGCCCGGTCTTGGTCCCAGGGTGCCGAGATCAAAGATGTTGGGTGCCCGGAAGCCGGCGCCGAGATTGGCCAAAGTTTGCCATCGATCATTCAGCGACCATTGCCAGCCCAGGTCACCGGCAACGTCGGTGGTTGAGACTTGCGTAGCCGATGACTGTCCGAATTCAGGCAGGCGCGCGACGATGTGATTACCTCGCATGCCACCGTGCAGTGCGTGATTCGAATTGAAACGCTGACTGGTATGCCAGAACACACCACCCTGTGTCAGGCTCGAATCATCCGGAAAGCGAGGTAACGCCGTCACTGTATTGCCGGTATCGATATCCGTTTCGGTACGCGCGCTGGAGACTCTGTCATGGTAGTACTCGAATCCGACTAACCAGCTACCTGCGCTGGTGTTGCGCCCCGCTGTTGTGAGCGTCCCGAACAAGTCACTGCGGTTTTGTTCGCGCAGTCGAATGCGAGAGCCGTTGTCGCGTGAACGACGATCATCATCGATGCGCTGCCAACTGACACTGGTATTCCAATCAAGTCCCAACCAACCGTTGCGTTGTTTGCGCTGGAAAAGTGCGTAACGGCGTGAATTGGGTGCGAAGACAAATTCGTCGGCATTGGGCTGCGTCTGGCCGAAACCAGCGATCAGCTCGTCAATCCGCGGAGTTGCAGGTTGTGTCAGAAAATGGGTATCAACATACCAGTCAACATCTTTAGAAGGGGCAAAAACCAGAGCGGCGCGTGCACCGCGGGATCGGTAACCGCTAGGCGATAGTCGATCCCCACCAGCGATTTTTCGGTCGCCGGTGTCGATTGTTTCAATCGAAAACGTACCCGCTAGCACTTGGTTACCGATATCCACGCCGGCGCGGACTTGTCGCAATTGTTCGGCACTGTTCAGTGTCGCCGAAAAAAAACCGTCTAGATCTGTATCGTCGGTATCGAAAGAAGGTCGGCGCGTGACGACCTGTGCTACGCCACCCACGGCATCGCTACCGTAAAGAGAAGCAGCGGTGCCGCGAACGGTCTCGATCCGTGTGACGGCGGTGGAGGGTACCAAGGCAAAATACTGGGTTGGCGCATCGCGAAATATCGCGTTGTTCAGGCGCATGCCGTCAACCAGATGCAATACCGAAGATCCGCGTAGACCGCGAATGAGCACCGCGCCCTGTCCGGGTGTGGTTTGTTGCACGAACACGCCCGGCAGATCTGCCAGTGCATCGGTCGGCAGCGTTGATTGCAAAGTGTCCGAGGCGTCTGCCAGCGCATACGCAGAGCTCACGGCATCCGCGCCGGTGGCTCGCCGGCTTACGGTGACGGTGATTTCGTCGAGCTCGGAGTCGGTCGTCGTCGCCAGAGCCGCGGGGAGCGGCAAAACCAGCGTGCCCACGATACCAACAGCAACAAGTTGTCGCGCTCTGTGAAACAACGCCTACGCCTGCGAAACCAAACGCGACGTTTTAGCAGAATGACCCGCTTGAGTGAAGCGGCGTCGCTAGGGCATCAGGCAGCGGCGCTCAGCTTGTTGAGCAGTGACTCTACAGCGCCCATTAGCTGGCGATTATTGTCGGCGTTTTGCGCATCCGCGTGCGGGGGCGCGAAGCGAGCGTTGTCGTTGTCATAATAACGACCGGTTGCATCGGCGAATTCATCGCTCAATGCCGCTCTGACCAAAATATCTGCGCCGATACTGATGTCGTTGCCGGGTACGCCATAGGCTTCCTTGACCATCTTGCTACCCAGGAATGACGCAGGATTGACCGCGACGACCACCGGGCCATCAGCGCCCAGCTCTTCAGCAAGTGCCGCACTCCACATCGTGATCGCAAGTTTACTCTGAGCATAGGCCGCGTTGTCGGCCAACAGCGCATCGCCGTTCAGTGCTGTGTAGTCCACGGTCGCCTGTGCAGCAGAGGACAGGTTGACGATACGACCATCGGCTGGGATCCGTTCCAGCAATTGACGCGTCAGCAGATAGGGTGCCAACGTATTGACTACAAATCTCACGTCAATGCCATTCGCGGCGATCGGTTGCGCGGTTTTGAAAATTCCGGCGTTGTTGATCAATACATCAATCTGTTGATGATCTGCAGCGACACTTGTTGCCATGGCCTGAACGTCGGCAAGCTCTGAAAGATCGGCCCGGTAGCTTTGGATCTTGCCGACGCCGTCTATTTCAGACAACGTCTTTTCTGTGCGCGCAAGTTTTTCGGTACTGCGCCCGTGAATGAGCAGCGTATGACCTTGTGCGGCGAGCAGTTTGGCGGCCTCAAATCCGATGCCATCGGTAGCGCCGGTGAGCAGAATAGTCTTGGTCATGCTTTGGATTCCTCAGTGAAAGCAGGCAGCACGGTCTCAGCGAGTTGGTGCAGTGTGTCTTCGATATTGTCTTGATTGAAACGCAAATTCAGGGCGATGTGATTGACACCAATATCCTGGCGTTGCTGGAGATAGTCGATCAGTGCGTCTGACCCGGCACGAATGCCAAGGTGAATGGGGCTGGGCGCCTCGGCACGATCAGAGGCCAGATCAATATACAACGGCTCCATGACGGGCTTGTCTTCGACTCCGGCAGCATGGGCACGCGCCCTGTACGCTTTGATCAACGGCGATTGCACTGCGGCCGGTCTGGGGTAGGTCATCCAGCCGTCGCCGTTCGCAGCGATCCAGGCATCGGACTGTTGGCTGGAGCCGGTGATCAGTAACGGCAGGTCATTGCCGCCGGGTTTAGGCAACATATCGATGTGCCCATCGAGCCGACCATAGTAGTTGTCCAATAGCGGTGCGGTTTCCGACATCTTGCGTATGTAATCCACGCTGTCACGAAAGCGCTCGCCGCGTGTGGCGTAGTCGACGTTCAACGCGGGGTACTCGTCTGGTCTGTCGCCGGATGCCACGCCCAGCAACAATCGGCCATTCGATAGCGCATCCGCGCTCATCGCCGCTTTGGCAACGTGGGCCGGGTGGCGTAACGGCAGAATGATGCTGGAAACGCCCAGACCTAGTGTAGAGGTGTGCATTGCCAGTGCGCCGAGATAGACGAACGGGTCCAACATCTGTCCGGCATCGCCTAAGCTTGGCTCGTTGTACGGTTCATCGCGA
>JBCCZN010000218.1:0-3968 GCA_039187375.1 Pseudomonadota bacterium | reverse complement strand
TTTAGCGATCGGTTTGGCATCGCCCGTGGTGCCGGAGGTGAATGCGATCGCAGCGATGTGGGCTGCGTCAATCTGCGCGTGCGTGGTGTGTGCGTCGGTGGCTGCGGCGTCGAGTTGGATACGCTGTGCGTTGACCCCGGACGCGATGTCGATGCCATCATGTAGCACGCTGGCGCCGTCAAAGCGCGCCGCCAACTCCTGCTGCACCGTCGGTTTGTCGTTTGGCGGCAGGACGTTGGTCTTGCCGGCAGCAATAATGGCGGCAAACGCGACGCTGAACGGGTAGCGCTCGCGCACTAGATTGATAATGTGATCGCCGGTCGGCAGTGCGTCCGCGACACGCGCGACGCTTGCCAGAAATTCCCGCGTCGTTTGCGGCGCACCAGCATGCCAGCCGATCACTGCATCGGCAGCGCGATCGACCAGTGGAATCATCGGCTCAGGCGGCCTGGCGGTTGGCTTCCACGTAGGCCGACAAGCTCTTGATATCGCGGAATACCGCGCGGGTATTTTCGTCTTCGGCCTTCAGTTGCACGCCGTATTCCTTGGCAATAGCCATTGCGATCTCCAGTGCATCGATCGAATCCAACCCGATCTCATCACCGAACAACTGCTCCTCGGGGCCGATTTCATCTGCTGTGATGTCTTCCAGATTTAACGCGTCAACAATCAGTTGCGCCATTTTTTTCTCAGCCGGAGTCTTTTCTGTCATGGCGGTTCTCGTTACTCTTGTGGGCTTGATACACCCGAATTCAAACGCAAATCATATAATAACGCTGGCGGAAAACCAGCCAGTGCCGCTATCAATATCGTGTCTACACCTGCACACAATTCGGACAGGCTGACCCCGGTCAGCATAGACGGCTGCGTGCGTGCGCCGACTGCGCAGGCGCCCGCATCCGTGCTCGCGCGCTTCGGCTTTGGCGCGTCGGATCAGGCGGCACGTGTGATGGTGCCGTTGCGCCGTTTAGGTGGTTTTTCCGAGGAGAGTTGGTGGGTCACTGGCGCCTTCAACGCCAATGCGCAGGATGGCGTACAGACGCTGGCTGGTGATGACTTTATGTTGTGTTGGGCGCAGACGCCGGCACAAGAAGACGTGCGGGATGCGACCTACCGGCTGTACCAGCGGTTGCTCAATACGCTCGCCGATGCCGGCTTTGGTCACATTATCAAGGGCTGGAATCATCTGGCGCAGATTAATGCAGGCGAGGGTGATGCCGAGCGCTACAAGCAGTTTTGTATCGGTCGTGCGGATGCAATGGCCGAGTTGTGGCCGCACGATTACTGGCCCGCAGGCACCGGCGTTGGATCGGACGCCGGTGCGGGTTTGCAGGTTGTGCTGTTAGCCAGTCGCGAGCGCCCGGTACTGATTGAAAATCCCCGCCAGATGAGCGCCTATGACTATCCGCGCCAATACGGACCTCGCAGTCCGTCGTTCAGTCGTGCTGCAGCCTATGGTTCTGATACGGATCAGACACTGTTCGTCAGCGGTACCGCTGCGATCGTCGGGCATCAGTCGCAGCATGTGGGCGATGTGCGCAGTCAGCTGCATGAGAGCGTGACCAACGTCAAACAGCTGTTTGACGTGTTTGAGCAGCAGTCCGGTTTGATCGCGCGCTGGCGCGATCTGGGTTGGTATCGGGTCTATCTACGCCATCCCGAGTTGTTGACCGAGGCCTACGATCAGTTGCTCGAGCTGGGATTCCCGGTCGAGCGCTGTGCCTTTTTGCGCGCAGATATTTGTCGCGAAGAGCTGCTGTTCGAGATTGACGGTATCGTGCCGGGCACGCTGCGTTCTGATGGCTGATACCCAGCGATGCGGTGGCAGCAAGAACTGCCAGCGCATCGAGCGGCTCGCAAGCGTTGCGCGGCTGTGATGCGCGGCGCGAGAGTGCGGATTGCTCAGATCACCAGCGTGTGCGCTGTGTTGGAAATAGCGGGAGGTTGTCAGGCCGATGAGGTCTCGAGCAACGCAGATGCCACTGAAAACCAATCGACCGTTACCTACCGTGACGGGCCGCGCACGCGCGATGGGATTGGCAAATATTATCGTGGCCGCGAAATCGCCCAGGTAATGGGCCATCTCGGCGCGGGTTGGTTGGAAAGGCCGGCGCGTGAGCGTGAGGAGCGCACCGATTTGTTGCTGGACCTGTTGCCGTTGACAGACTCGTCGGTGGTTGCCGATATCGGTGCGGGCACCGGTTATTTTGCGTTGCCGATCGCGCGTCGCGTGCCGCAGGGGCGGGTGCTTGCGGTGGATATTCAGCCGCAGATGCTGGCGATCATCAAAGCGCGTCAAGCGCAGGCCGGGATTGAGAATATCGAGCGCATTCTCAGTAGCGAAAGCGATCCTGCACTACCTGCGAACACGGTTGATCTCGTCTTGATCGTCGATGCCTACCACGAGTTTTCCTATCCCATGGAAATGACGCAGGGCATCGTGGCCGGCCTGAAGCCGGGCGGCAAGCTGGTGCTGATCGAATACCGCGGCGAAGACGAGGCGGTGCCCATCAAGCGATTGCACAAAATGACTGAAGCGCAAGCGCGCGCCGAGATCGAAGCGGTCGGACTGCGTTGGGTGCGCACCGACGATGCGCTGCCTCAACAGCATTTTATGGTGTTCGAAAAACCGACTACTGACGGATTACTTCATTGAAGAACAGCGTGGCGGCGGCGGTCTGAAATTCGATTTGCTGTGCGGCATTAAAGCCGACATGCGTGGTCGCGTTGGGCACCAGGAACAACTCCGCTGCGACATTGGCGGCTTCAAAGGCGGGTACCATGACACAGCCGCCGGAGACGACCAGGCCCGTCGAGGATGAGCCTTCTGCTGCTGTGCCACAGGGTACAACCGGGTCCAGCTCTTCATGCGCGGCATACAAGATCGCTGAGTCAGCATCGACCGTGCCAAGTTCCAACAGGGCACCGGAGATGCTCAACGCCCCCTGTGGGCGCGAGTCTTCGGCGGTGTTGATATCGCGTACACCGAACACCCCACCATTGTTGAAGAAGAAATCGTTTAACACCGGATTGGTGAAGGTGTCTGTCAGGTCCAGCGCTGCTGCATTCGCTGCCATCACGCCGCCGGCCGAGACACCGGCAACGAAGATGGCATTGGCGCGCGTGCCCCAGGTGTTGGTGGTGTTGGCATCGCTACGGAAAAAACGTACCGCAGCAAACAGGTCATGAGTGGCACGCAGGCCCGCGACGGTCAGCTCATCGGCGTTCACAGGCTGGCGCCCGAGTACTCGATAGTCTATCGCCGCTGCCACATAGCCGAACTCGGCGAAGAACGTTGCAATGCCCGCGACAGAGTCTTTGTCGCCGGCGATAAAGCCGCCACCGAAGGCGATGATGATCACCGGTCGGTCGGTCCGGGTGTCGCCGGCGGGTGTGTAGATATCCATCGTTAACGCAGGCCGATTGAGTACCGTATCGCCGGCGTAATAGGTCACCTCGGGGGTGATATCGACGTTGGAGAAGGTGCGCTCCAAATAACGCTGTGGGTCGGGCGTGGCGGTGACGTTGTTGCCACCACCGCTGCTGCCACCACAGGCACTGAATAGTGCGGTCACAATACTGAGCGACAGCGCTCGCAAGATCGTCTTCTTATGCATGGTTACAGCCTCTTGGCCAATAGTGTTTCGAGTTTGACCTGATCGGCGGCGAACGCGCGAATGCCTTCGGCGAGCTTCTCTGTTGCCATCGCGTCAGCGTTCATTTGCAGTCGGAAGTCTGCCTCGCTATCAAAGTCGCAATTATCATACGGTCCGGTGTCTTCGGGCGACAGCACACGGGTCAGCGTGCCATTGTCTGCCGCCAGGTCGTCCAGAAAGTTCGGCCCAATGGTCAATCGATCACAGCCGGCCAGTGCTTCGATTTCTTCGGTGTTGCGGAAGCTTGCGCCCATCACCACCGTGGCATAGTCACGATCACGGAACAGGCGGTAGATGTTGCGCACCGATTTC
>JBCCZN010000217.1:0-3981 GCA_039187375.1 Pseudomonadota bacterium | reverse complement strand
CGCGGACAGCACATTGTGTATTCACTCAACACCACGGTGCTCGAAGACGCGGCGGCGATGCTCGTCGGCCTTCTGGCACCCACTACGGAGGCAGATGACGATGTCAAAGACCCTGGCTAACAGCATTTGCGCCATCCTGCTGCTCATCAGCATTGTGGCGATTGCGATGCTCTACCCGCAACTTCCAGAGCAGTTGCCGACGCACTGGAATGCCGCTGGCGAAATAGACCAGTACTCCGACAAGTGGTTTGGCGTGTTGATCGGTCCTGGCACTGCGCTGTTCGTCTGGGTGCTAATGCTACTCGTGCCTGCTATATCACCAAAAGGATTTGGTACCAGCGAATTCGCGCCAACTTTGAATCTGCTACAGGTCGTGCTGGTCGCGTTCATGCTCGGTATAGGCGCGATCACGATTATGGCCGGGCTTGGTCACCCGATTGCCGTCGAACAGGCGATTCCGTTTGCCGTTGGTACGTTATTTGTCGTGCTCGGTAACTTCTTCGGCAAGCTGCGTAAAAACTTCTTCATCGGCATTCGCACACCCTGGACACTGGCAAGCGACGAAGTCTGGATGCGCACACATCGCCTCGGTGGTTATGTCTTCGTGACGACCGGCCTTGCCACAATGGCGATGTCACTATTTGGCTTTCATTTGGGGCTGTTCGGCGTGATCGTCTCAATCACCGTGTTGGTGCCGATCTTATATTCGTACTTGCTATACCGACAGCTGGAGGGATTCGAATCAGCCTGAGGCGACCTGAATGCCAGCACCCACATATTGATCGATGACCAAAGATAATTCGCCGAGCTGGAACGGCTTGCTGAGATAGGCATCCATCCCCGCCGCAAGACAAGCGTCGCGATCACCGGACATGGCATTGGCGGTCACGGCGACGATCGGAACGGTGTCACCGCCGCAATCGGTCATGGTACGGATTCGTCGGACGGTTTCGAAGCCGTCCATACCGGGCATTTGACAGTCCATGAGAACCAGCGCGAACGTATCGCGCCCGACCAACTCAATCGCTTTGAACCCATCACCAACGATGACCGCTTCATAACCCAACTTGCGCAACATCGCCTCGGCCACTTTTTGATTCACCAGATTGTCTTCGACAACCAGAATTCGGTTGTTTTGTGAGCCGGCGGCGCGGATCGCAAAGATACCGGTATTCTCGGCAAGATCACTATTGGTCGCTTCGGCAAGCGGCAAACTGAGGAAAAAACGGGAACCAAAGCCCTCGCGACTCTCTACCGACAGCGTGCCACCAAACAACCGCGCTAGCTCTGCACTAATGGACAATCCCAAGCCCGTGCCGTCGTAACGTCGGCTGGATCCGTCATCAACCTGTGTGAACGAATCGAAAATGTGCTGCTGTTTGTCAGCAGGAATACCGATACCGGTGTCAATGACCTCAAAATGCCAATGGGCATCGGCAACATCTGGCGCTCGGACGACGATCCGCACCGAGCCGGAGTCCGTAAATTTGATTGCGTTGTTGATCAGATTCGACAGGATCTGCCGCAACCGCCCCGCATCGGCTGACAGATTCACTGGCGGCTTAATCTCGGTCTCCAGACTCAATGGCAATCCACGCTGCCCGGCCATCCCGGAGAACATCTGCACGGTGTTTTCCAGCAGCGCGTGCAAACAGAACGCCTGCGGCTTCAGCGTCATTTGCCCTGCCTGAACCTTCGAGATATCCAGGACATCATTGACGATTGCCAGCAAGGCTCGACCGCTGTAATTGAGCGATACCAGCATTTTTTGTTGGTCCTTGGCCAGGTCTGAGTCTTCTAATAACTGACCCATTCCGAGGATCCCGTTCAATGGTGTGCGGATTTCATGCGACATGTTGGCAAGAAACCGACTTTTGGCGATATTGGCCTCGTTAGCCGCTTGCATGGCGTGTTCGAGGTCGGCTGTCCGGTCCTGTACGGCAATCTCGAGATTGTCACGCTGCGCCTTGAGTTCGCGTTCTTTTTCCGACAGCGTATCCAGTGTCTTCGCCAATCGCAGTTTGGCGTTCAGGTGTTTCCGTCGTGCCATGGCGGAGCGCAACCCGGTCATTGAACAGCCGAACATGACCCATGAAATCAACAACGCAACCAGTCCTTTGCCGATCGGTGTTTCGGTGTCCGGAAAACTCAGCGGCACGCTGGCGACAATCGCTACAACCAATGACAGCGCGACCAATAGAATGGGCGTGACGTGGCGTGTTTGTACGTAGGCCGCGCCCGCATTCAAGACGAAGGCGAATGCCAAAAAAATAAACCAGGCCGTCTGCGGTACCAGGATGGCGACTGCAGCGTGTAGGCACAGATCCCCACTGAGCAATAACAGTGTGGCGTCGTGATCGCTCAGCGCTCGGCTGCGTGCGAGCCGGCGCACCGCGATGTTCATCAAAACGCCTACAAGCGTAAATCCCGGCCCTACCCATAATGGAACCGACGGATCAACAAGAAAGTGCGCCATAACCCAAATACCGGAAAAGGCATAACACACGACTGCTTCGCGCATTCGAAGATGCACGGTAACGTCTTTATTCAGCGCGACGTCCATTTCCGGGGCGGCGAGGTGATTGTCGTGGTTGTGACTCATGCGGACGATCACCGATTGCGGCCGTAAGGATTACAGGTGGGCTTTTTGCTAGCGGTCGATTGACGCTGAGCTTTAATGACAAAAAAAAGCCCCGCACGAAGCGGGGCTTTCTGGCGGTCAATATGACCGGCTAATGTGTCCCAGCAACGCTGGCTTACATCATGCCGCCCATGCCACCCATGCCGCCCATGTCCGGCATCGCTGGAGCAGCCGCTTCATCCTGCGGTGCATCCGCAACCATTGCTTCGGTTGTCAGCAATAGGCCAGAGACGGAGGCAGCGTTCTGCAACGCGTAACGTGTGACCTTCGTCGGATCCAGAATCCCGAAACCGATCATGTCGCCGTATTCGCCGTTCGCAGCGTTGTAGCCGTAATTGCCGTCACCGCTGGCGACTGCATTCAATACGACCGATGCATCACCACCGGCGTTGGTGACGATCTGACGCAGAGGCTCTTCGACGGCGCGACGCAGAATGTTGACGCCAACCGTCTGTTCGTCGTTATCACCTTCGAACTCACCCGCCGCGCTGACGGCACGAATCAGTGCCACACCACCGCCAGGAACCACGCCTTCTTCAACCGCTGCACGCGTAGCATGCAACGCATCTTCAACGCGTGCTTTCTTCTCTTTCATCTCGACTTCTGTCGCAGCACCTACCTTGATCACCGCAACACCGCCAGCCAGTTTGGCAACACGTTCCTGCAGCTTCTCTCGGTCGTAATCGGAGCTGGATTCTTCGATTTCACGGTTGATCTGATCAACGCGAGACTTGATGTCATTGGCAGAACCGGCACCGTCGATGATGGTGGAGTTCTCTTTGCTGATCTGAACCTTTTTCGCCTGACCCAGATCTTCCAACGTGGCCTTCTCCAGCGACAAGCCAACCTCTTCAGAGATGACCTGACCGCCGGTCAGAATCGCGATGTCCTGCAGCATGGCCTTGCGACGATCACCGAAGCCCGGTGCCTTCACAGCTGCGACCTTAACGATGCCGCGGATATTGTTCACCACCAGCGTCGCCAGTGCTTCGCCTTCAACGTCTTCTGCGATGATGACCAACGGACGACCGGCCTTGGCCACCGCCTCGAGCAACGGCAGCAGATCACGGATGTTGGAGATCTTCTTGTCGAACAGCAGAATGAACGGGCTTTCAAGATCAGCGCTCTGGCTGGCCTGATCGCTGATGAAGTATGGCGACAGATAACCACGATCGAACTGCATGCCTTCGACAACTTCCAGTTCGTTAGCAAGGCCCGAACCTTCTTCAACGGTGATCACGCCTTCTTTGCCGACCTTTTGCATCGCCTCGGCAATGATCTCGCCGATCTCGCTATCAGAGTTGGCCGAAATAGTGCCGACCTGCGCGATAGCATTGTCG
>JBCCZN010000216.1:0-4074 GCA_039187375.1 Pseudomonadota bacterium | reverse complement strand
TTGCGCGTCGACGCCGGTGCACGCGCGGTCTGGCTGCCGCAGGAGCTGATCTTGTTCGATGGTGCCCGTTTGCGGCGTCGCGCAGAGGCGCAGCTTGATGCCAACGCGAGTCTGTTCTTGGCCGAGACCTGGACGCTGGGGCGCGCCGCGATGGGTGAGGTGGTTCGCAGCGGCGCACTGTTTGATCGCTGGCGTATTTACCGCGGTGACGCGTTGGTGTGGGCTGACGGATTCGCGCTGGACAGTGATGACGTCGGTGATCTACAGGCTCACATTGAACAAGCGGCGGTGTTAAATGCTAACCGTGCGTTGATGAGCGCGGTGTTGGTTTGTGATGACCCGCAGCGCTTCGTCGAAGCGATCCGAAACGCATTGCGTGCACCATCTTCGCATCGTTTTGAGGCCGCTGTGACCCATGTTGGTGCAGCATTGGTGGTACGCGCGGTATCCGACAATGCGCGCTGGTTGCGGGCCGCTTTGCATCGCGTGGTCGATGCGCTAGGGTCAGATGCACAAGATGGCAATCCGCTGAGCGGATGCCGGTTGCCAACAGTATTTCATTATTGAGGCGGACTGACTCATGCAACTCACGCCACGTGAAAAAGACAAACTGTTGATCTCTGTTGCTGCGATGGTAGCGCGACGACGTCTGGAGCGTGGTGTGAAATTGAATCATCCTGAAGCCATCGCGTTGATCAGTGACTTTGTGGTTGAGGGTGCTCGCGACGGTCGCAGTGTTGCCGATCTCATGGAGGCGGGTGCCAAGGTCATCACCCGCGAGCAAGTGATGGATGGTGTCGCGGAGATGATTCATGACGTGCAGGTTGAAGCGACGTTTCCCGATGGCACCAAACTGGTCACCGTCCACGAGCCCATTCGATAGGAGTGTTCGATGATCCCCGGTGAAATCATCGTCGCTGACGGCGACATTGCAATCAACGCCGATGCGCCGCGGCGCACTCTGGTCGTCGCTAACACTGGCGATCGGCCGGTGCAGGTTGGCTCGCACTATCATTTTTTTGAAACCAACAGCGGCCTTGAGTTTGATCGAGAGCAGGCGCGCGGCTGGCGACTGGATATTCCGGCCGGCACCGCCGTGCGCTTCGAGCCAGGACAGGAGCGTGAGGTGACGTTGGTACCGATCTGCGGCGAGCGGGTAATTTATGGCTTCAATCAAGCGGTCATGGGGTCGTTGTCATGAGCATGATTTCACGTCACCAGTACGCTGCGATGTATGGGCCGACAACCGGCGACCAGGTACGGTTGGCTGATACTGAGTTGTTTGTTGAAGTCGAACACGACCACACGATCTACGGCGAAGAGGTCAAGTTTGGTGGCGGTAAGGTCATCCGCGATGGCATGGGTCAATCGCAGTTGACGCGCGCTGAGGGCGCGGTCGATACGGTCATTACTAATGCACTGGTCATCGATGTCAGCGGGATATACAAAGCGGACATCGGTTTGAAAAACGGCCGTATCGACGGCATTGGTAAGGCTGGCAATCCGCAGACCCAGGATGGCGTCACGATTATTGTCGGCCCGGAGACCGAAGCGATCGCGGGCGAGGGAAAAATTCTAACCGCCGGTGGATTTGATGCGCATATCCACATGATTTGCCCGCAACAGATTGACGATGCATTGATGTCCGGCGTTACGACAATGCTCGGCGGTGGTACCGGTCCGGCGACCGGCACCAATGCCACGACCTGCACGCCGGGTGAATGGCACATCGGGCGTATGTTGCAGTCGGCCGACGCTTTCCCGGTGAATCTGGCGTTCTCCGGCAAGGGCAACGCGTCATTGCCGGCGGCATTGGAGGCGCAGATACGTGGCGGTGCCTGTGCGCTAAAGTTGCATGAAGACTGGGGGACGACGCCGGCCAGCATCGATTGTTGTTTAACGGTTGCCGATGCGATGGACGTGCAGGTGATGATTCACACTGACACGTTGAATGAATCCGGGTTTGTTGAGAACACCGTCAAGTCGTTCAAGAATCGCACGATTCATGCGTTTCACACCGAGGGCGCCGGAGGTGGTCACGCACCGGATATCATCAAGGTGGCAAGCCTGCCGAATGTGATTCCTTCATCGACCAATCCGACTCGGCCGTTCACCGTCAACACCGTCGACGAACATCTCGACATGCTGATGGTGTGCCATCACCTGGACCCGAAAATCGCCGAAGATGTCGCGTTCGCTGAGAGTCGGATTCGGCGCGAAACGATCGCTGCCGAGGACATCTTGCATGACATGGGTGCGTTCTCGATTATCGCTTCGGATTCGCAAGCCATGGGACGGGTCGGTGAAGTGTTGATTCGCACCTGGCAGACCGCCGACAAGATGAAAAAGCAGCGCGGTCGGTTAGCGCAAGAGACTGGCACCAACGACAATCTGCGAGTGCGTCGCTATATCGCCAAATACACAATTAACCCCGCCATTGCACACGGTATCGCCGATCATATCGGCTCGATTGAGGTCGGCAAGCTGGCCGATCTGTGTTTATGGTCGCCGGCGTTTTTCGGCGTTAAGCCGGATCTGGTCATCAAAATGGGCAGTATCGCGGCGGCCCCGATGGGCGACCCGAATGCATCGATACCCACTCCGCAGCCGGTGCACTATCGACCGATGTTCGCCTCTTTCGGCAAGGCGATGACTGAGAGTTCTGTGACCTTTGTATCGGCTGCGGCACAGGCTGAGGGTATTGGTGACAAGCTCGGTCTGGCCAAGACTACACTGGCGGTCACCAACACGCGCAATATAGGCAAGGCCCAGATGCAGCTCAATGACGCCTGTCCGCAAATCGACGTCGACCCGGAGACGTACGAGGTGCGTGCGGATGGCGAGCTGCTGACCTGCGAGCCGGCCGAGGTGCTACCGATGGCGCAGCGATACTTCCTCTATTGAGCGCTGTGACACCGACCGCAACGCAGGTGCTCGCCGCCGGTGCACGAACGGCCGATGCCACGGTCTCGCTCGACTACCATCATCGCCACCGTCGCCGCCTGATGCTTGAAACCGATCAGGGCGTGGCATTCCTGCTTGACCTTGCCGATGCGCGGGCACTGGCCGGTGGTGACCTGCTGCTGTTGGATAACGGTGACTGCGTTGAGGTGGTTGCCGTGCCGGAACAGGTGATGCGTATTACAGCCGCTGATGTCCACACGTTGATGCGCCTGGCCTGGCACATCGGCAATCGTCACCTGGCAGCCGAGCTGCATAGCGATCATATTGTCATCGCCGATGATCACGTGATCGGTGAGATGGTCGAAGGTCTCGGTGGGCGGGTAATGCGTGTTCAGCAACCGTTTCAGCCCGAACGCGGGGCCTATGATCATGGCCACTGATTCTCAGGCACTGCAACGCCTGCTTGCCTGGCTGTCACCGTCATTTCCGGTGGGCGCTTTCACGTTTTCACACGCGCTGGAGCAAGCGATCGAGGCAAAGTTGGTGTGTGACGCGGCCTCATCCCAGGCCTGGCTGGTGCCGCTGCTACGACATGGCTCAGGACAGGCGGATCTGGTGTTCGTATGTGCCGGTTGGCGATGCGAGCATGCCGATGTGCAGGCCTGGAGTGAGCTGGCGTTGGCCATGGCGGGCACGCAGGAGTTACGCCTGGAGATGACCGCGCAGGGCGATGCATTCATCGCCGCCATTGATGCGGCCTGGCCGTGTGATGCCAGTCGACAATTGGCAGCGCTCGCACCGGGCGCCATCGCTTATCCGGTTGCTGTGGGTCACCTTGCGCAAGCACACGGTGTCGAGCTTGAGGCCTGCGTCACCGCGTACGCGCACGCATTTGTCGCCAATCTGGTTTCGGCAATCGTGCGGGCGTTGCCGTTGGGGCAAACCGATGGTCAGCGCGTGTTGGCGGGTATGGAGGAGAGCGTTAGCGATGCGGTCGTGCGTGCCATGGCCGCAGACCCGGATGCGGTCACGGCGTCGACGCCGTATTCTGATCTGTGTTCAATGCAGCACGAACATCAATACTCGCGTTTATTTCGGTCATAATGAAGTCGTGACAACAGGATCTGGAAAAGCATGAGTACAACGGCACTACGCGTTGGCATCGGTGGG
>JBCCZN010000215.1:0-4118 GCA_039187375.1 Pseudomonadota bacterium | reverse complement strand
TGGGGTGCAGCTACGGCGGCCACATCACGCTCCGTCGGTACAAACAGTGAATTCTGTGAATATGTACAGTAGTGATAATTCATACAGGTGTCTACACTTGACGCTCATCCCAACGTTCGGAGCACCGCAATGATCACTGTCCATCACCTGGAAAATTCTCGTTCACACAGCACCTTATGGCTGCTCGAAGAACTCGGTGCTGAATATGAAATCGAGTTGTACAAGCGCGACCCGGTCACACGACTGGCACCGGCATCGCTAAAAGACGTACACCCACTGGGGAAATCACCGGTCATTACTGACGGCGATATCACCGTTGCCGAATCCGGCACGATCGTCGAATACCTGATGCGCCATTACAGTCAGGGCCAACTGCAACCGGCAGACAACGAACAGGCCCGCATCGACTACAGCTATTTCCTGCATTACGCCGAAGGCACAATGATGCCGCTGATGATCATCAACCTGCTGCTCAGCCGCGTAGAAAGCGCCAAAATGCCCTTCTTCATCAAACCCATCGCCACGGGTATCACCGGCAAACTGCGCGAGGCCTACCTGACGCCAAACACACAAATGAACCTGAACTTTCTGGAAGAGCGCCTCAACGGGCGCCAGTGGTTCACTGGCGATACGCTGACCGCGGCCGATATCCACATGAGCTTCATGCTCGAGGGCCTGTCGATCGGCGGCACACTCGACAATCTGCCCAACCTGAAGAGCTGCCACGAACGCGGCAAACAACGACCGGCATACCAGCGCGCGGTAGAGCGTGGTGGACCGCTCGATTTGGCCGCCATGCGCCGCAGCTAGTCACCGCATTGGATTAGGCGATCGGTCATGCTCGCGGGCGGGAGCGTGCAAGCCTGCGGCGGAGCGTCTTGTGACCTCTGCGGAGCAGACGGGATCACCTAGCGACAAGCAGGCTTGTGCGCTAGGCGCACGGGAGTGGTGTTGCGCGAAAAGTCTCACCCGGGGCGAATTCAAGCTTCCGGACAGCTCCCGATCGTCGCCTTGGCCCGTTAATTCAGCGTCGCCTAGCGCAACCCCTCAATTTTGCCGCTTATGATCCCGTCTGCTGCGCAGAGGGATCGAGGCTTGGCAAAATCGAGGCGTCACGCTCTCGACGCTGGGTTGGCGTGTGCGTCAAATCTTGCGCGATTGGTTAGGCTCACGGGCGGGAGCGTGCAGGCCTGCGACGGAGCGTCTTGAGACCTCTGCGAAGCAGACGGGATCACCTAGCGACAAGCAGGCTTGTGCGCTAGACGCCCGGGAGCGGTGTTACGCATAACAGTTACGCTAGGAGACGCGAGCTTGACCGCACTAGTCAACACGACTGACTCAGCGCCGATGAGCGGTGACGACATATCGCTTGGAACCACCCGGCCGTACCGCGTTGAACGGGTAGCACGTTACGAGTGTCATCACCGCCCCATCGGCATCCAGTCGCAGCGTTGCATCACGCGAATCAACGATATCGAGGGATGTGATATCGAAGACGATTCGCTCACCGTCACGCCGGTCAATGATCAGTGCATCGCCGATCTTCAAGTTCTGCAAAAAACTGAAGTGACTATCCCTGTGCCCGGCGATAACACTGTTGCCGACCTCGCCGGGCAGTACTGTGGCCTGCAGGTGCCCCGGCCCGAATGCCAGTGTGCGCCCGCTGCCGCCAGACAGAATGAACACCTCATCATCACTGGCATCAGTAGTCAGTCGAGCCACCGGGTAGGTATCCGCCCAGGGCCACGGCTTAAGCGCTTGTGTATCGATGTCCGGGGCGCGCTCGCCACGCTGCCAGGCACGATGCAGTAACACCTGCGCCAGCCAGGCCTTGGTCGGCAAATATGCCGCTTCAGCAAGATTGATCATTCCGATCGCCAGCACGACACCGACCGCCGCGCGTTGCACACCTGCGGGCCTCATCGTACGTCCTGCCAGTTCCGGCGTGCATGCCAAGTGGCCGGCATTGCCGGCCAGCGCATCACCCGCAACAACCACGCGAGCCAGACCAATGCCACACCAGTAATCAGTCGCCATTGCGCCGGCGTCGCGGTCGCGGTGATCGATTGCATCGCGTGCACGTTCTGGCCATGCGGTGCGAGGTTCGGCACCCGTCGCTGCAACAACGCTTCCTGCACCCGCGCCGGCGTGTGATCCACCGCCACCAGACTGGTCAGGCGACTGACCAGGTGATGGGATAAGGCCACCGCCGTAATCGCCGAATCGGTCGCATCCGCATCCACCAGACCGCGACGATGCTGTACCTCCAGCGTATCGATTTTGGCGCGCGCCCAGAGCACACCAACACCCGGATAAGCGGGGGTTTCGAGTTGCGACAGATCAATCTGTTGCGCCCAGGATTTGGCTTCGCCCTGATCCCACCAGGTGCCACGAATCGTGCCGCGCAGTGGCGCGTCAAGGTCATGAGTGCGCACCGACAAATCGACCGGCTCTCCGGCATACAGGTCCGGAACGGTCTGCGGGTATTGCTCAACGGTCGCGCCACCCCAGTCAACCGAGATACTGGTGAGCACCGGTTGCGCCAAGCGATTGAACAACGCCTGCATACGCGCATCGACTTCGTTTAGTGCCGAGATCATCGTTACACTGCCGCGCCCGACTTCGGCTGCTTTGTGCATAAACCAGCTATTCGGTGCCGAGCCAATACCGACGGTGAATAAGCGTGTATCACCGAGTGTTGATTCGATTTTTTGATATAGCGCGGACTCATTGCCAACGGCGCCATCGGTGACGAAGATGATCTGCTTGAGCTCGCCGGAGGTAACGCCCTGCTGGTCAATCGCCATATCCAACGCCGATGCCATTTCGGTGCCGCCGTTTGCCTGCAATTGTCGGATCCAGCGAACCGCACGGTCACGATGCTCGCTAGTGGCAGCCACCGGAGCTGAGAACAGGCGACTCGCACTGCTGTTAAATTCGATAACATTGAAGTGATCGATATCACGCAAACCCTGTATCGCAAATATTGCGGCGGAGCGTGCCTGCTCGATCGACACACCTTGCATACTGCCTGACGTATCGATAACCAGCGTTAATGCACGCGGTGGCGTATAGGTACTGCCTGACTCAGGCGGCATGATCTGCACGGCGGCGTAGCGCGCGGTTTGGCTCTCATGCGCAAATGCGGCAATGCTCGGTGCCGTGCCCGCATCAGCCTGCCATTCCAATTCGAAGTCGTGATCGAGTACGGTCTCATCGGAGAGCTGCACCGAGTACAGATGGCCACCGACCGGCGAAACATCGACCCGGTGATAGCGGCTCTGAATCAGCGCTAACGGCATGCCCGCATCGATGCTGGCGAATAATTGCAGACGATGACTATCAGCAGCCACCTCCGCCGTTTGCGAGATCAACAGAGCATTACCATCGGTGACCTGGTCGGTCGCACCAAACCAACGCGAACCCAGACGATCCTGCGCCTGAATAACCTCCTGCGGACTGCCAGGTAAGTAGCGTGGCGTCATCGTCAATGGCACACGCAGCGCATAGCGCAATCCATCGCGATCGACGATTTGTTGGTACTCAATTTCAATCTCGACGGTCTCGCCCGGTGCGATATTGGCGACGCCCGTGGTGAAGAAATTGGCACGCTGTTGCTCCAGCAGCGCGGTTTTCTTCCCAGCCGCTTTCGCCTCGTTGTACACCTGCAAGGCACGCTCGCGGGGTTGGATTTCACCGAGGATCAGTCGCTCGCCGATCTTCAGCGTCAAATGGTCTACTGCAGCACGCTCGGGCAGCGGGAAGTTGTAAATAGCCTCCGCCCAGTCATTGGTCGCGTTGCGGAAGGACTGCGTGACGACGGTGCGGGCAACATGTCCGGACACCGTGATGTCCAGACGGGTGGTCAGGCGCACAGCGTCGACATCACTACCATCATTGGCAAGACGCAGCGTGAGACTGCCCGGGGCAGCACTGACAGCCTGGCAGAGTAAACACAGCATACTGAAGAGTGTTGGGGTAAGCGGCGTCTTGCGCCGGTGAAGGTTGTGCTGCATCGTAAGTTCCTCATGTCGAGCATTGGCGCTATTGAAACGTCGTCAAATGGCGTGCCAATGGCGGCAATCGGGAACAAATAGGCATCAAATGTGGCGAAATAT
>JBCCZN010000214.1:0-4233 GCA_039187375.1 Pseudomonadota bacterium | reverse complement strand
CTTCGCCATACTACTGTTGAGCGTGTTGCGTGCACCCGTCTTTTTGGCCTCATCTTTGGACCAGGCAGCTTGAAGTGTAAGCAAGCGCGCTGCCTCGAGGCGCGTTTTCATGTCGGCAATTTTGGCCTGGTTCATTTGGAAGGTACCGATAGGGGCACCAAACGCCTGACGCTCTCGCGAGTAATCGACTGCCGCCTCATAAGCTGCTCTGGCAATACCAATGGCCTGAGCCGCGATTCCGATCCGACCCGCATCTAATACCGTCATGGCGATCTTGAATCCTTCGCCTTCGTTTCCCAGTCGGTGTTCGACAGGGCATTCGTAATCGGTTAATTCGATTTCACAGGTGGCGGAGGCTCGGATACCCAATTTAGGCTCGGTCTTACCACGTTGGAAACCGGGTTTGCTGGTATCAATCAAAAACGCGCTGACACCGCGACTGCCAGCATCTGCATCCGTCATAGCAAACACCACGATAAACTGGGCGACGGGGCCAGAAGTGATCCAGGATTTCTTTGCGTTGATCACGTAGTGTCCGCCGTCTGATGATAGGACGGCCGTCGAGCGCATGTTGCTCGAATCTGAGCCGGACTGTGGTTCAGTCAGAGCGTAAGCGCCAATCGCTTGGCCAGATGCGACAGGTTCAACAAATGCGGATCTTTGCGCATCGTTACCAAACAACATGATGCCATTGTTATAGAGCGAGTTATTGACCGAGACGATGGTGCTGTGTGCGCCGTCGGCGGCGGCGATTTCCTCAAGCATGAGTGCGTACGAGACCGCATCAAGCTGTGCACCACCAAACGCTTCCGGCACCTCAATACCCATAAAGCCTAGCTCGCCGGCCTTGGCAATGGTGTGCTCCGGAAACGCACCGGACGCATCGAAGTCTGCAGCTACCGGTGCGATTTCACTTTGCGCGAAATCTCGGGCGGCAGCCTGAATCATAGCCTGTTCTTCGGTTAACTCGAATCGCACTGTAATGTCCCCATTAATTGACTCCGTTAGTTTAGTGCAGTTTGCCAGTCGCGATAAGACGACTGGCGCAGACTTTTAGCGATATAATTAGGTTGTTCGGTCTTCGTCAAACTAAACAGGAGTGTGACCATGCCCATATCGAATGGAGACAAGATGCCGGAGGGCGGTTTCGGCGTGATGACCGACGACGGTCCGGGTCAAATTTCCACCGACGCGCTGTTTGCAGGCAAAAAGGTCGTGTTGTTTTCGGTTCCTGGTGCATTCACACCAACCTGTTCCATGAATCATTTGCCGGGCTATGTGACACAAGCGGCGGCGTTCAAAGATAAGGGCGTCGACACAGTTGCCTGCATGGCAGTCAATGATGTCTTTGTGATGCATGCATGGGGGCAGTCTGCTTCTGCGGACGATACAGTCATGATGTTAGCTGATGGCAACGGTGATTACGCCAAGGCCTTGGGACTGACGATGGATGCCTCGGGATTCGGCATGGGCATGCGTGGTCAGCGGTTTGCCATTTTGGTTGACGATGGCATCGCTTCGCATGTCGCTGTCGAAGCACCGGGAGAATTCCGTGTCAGTGCAGCGGAAGCTATGTTGGAACATCTAGGTTAATTCCGCTTTAGGCACCCAACACAATATATTTCTAACGGGTCACCAGCGTGTGGTACTTGGCGTGTTGTCTGTGGCTGCTGTGGTTTGGCGTTGCGGCGTCCGCCTGGCGGACCAGTACCGAGTTGACGCAACATCAACTGCCTGTAGGGCGGCGATTGAGCGCTGCAACGCAGCTCCGGACCGGTAATACCGCGTTATTATTGCTTCAGTACGGTCTATTGATCGTCGCGATACTGTTGCTCGGTCCTGTTAAGGTCGCAAAGCTCGACCTTGGATTGTCCATCACGCTACTAGTGTTCACCGGGATCAACGTATTCCTGGTATTTGTCACTTGGCGAATGCCGATTCTGCCTGGCCGTTCTGCGTTACGTCTGACAGAGAACATCCTGATTGTTTTTTGGGGAATAGGGCTGGCTGTAATGGCACTGATTTGGATGCTGTCGGCATCCGGTGTACTGCTCTATCGCTGGTATTTAGCGTTGTTGGGTCTGGGTGTTTCGTTTCTTTTATTCGCGGCAGCAAGGCCTTATCTGCGCGGCGCGATTATGGTTGCGCGGCATGTCCAGCGACACGGTTCCCACGCACGCCGTGAAGCGACGATGAAACGTCTTCTGCGGCGTTGGAGGCCACTGCTGGTCATCAATGGCGTGACACTGATGACCAGCGGTGTCTTGCTGATGATCGAGCGTCTAGCTTAGTTCAGCGCGGCCTCAATCTCCGGGATGACCTTGAACAAATCGCCGACAAGACCGATATCGGCGACCTCAAAAATAGGTGCGTCTTCGTCCTTGTTGATGGCCACGATGGTGCCGGCATCCTTAATGCCCGTCAGATGCTGGATGGCGCCACTGATACCAAAGGCGAGGTAGAGCTCGGGCGCGATGATCTTGCCCGTTTGACCTACCTGTAGCTCATTCGGTACGTACCCTGCGTCAACGGCTGCACGCGAGGCGCCAACCGCAGCACCAATGCGATCTGCCAGACCATAAATCACCGAGAAATTCTCTTCGCTGCCCAGCGCTCTACCGCCGGACACCACTTTGGCTGCGGTCTGCAGATCCGGTCGATCACTGCTACCAGACTGTACGTTGACGAAGCGGGTATGCGTTGGTAGTTCACAGTCTATAGAGACGCTTTCAATCGGTGCGGCAGCCTGCTCGCCAACGGCCTTGTACGAGGCTGCTCGAACGGTTGCCACGATTTTATAGTCAGGCTTGACCCTCACCGTGGTGATCGCATTGCCAGCATAAATCGGTCGCTTGAACGTCCGTGCGTCGACCACTTCCATCACGTCGGATAGTTGGTTTACGTCGAGGAGGGCAGCGACACGTGGTGTCACGTCCTTACCGAATGTTGTCGACGGACCGAACACGTAATCATAATCCGCAGCAATTTCTGCAACCTGCGGTGCGATCGCAGCAGACAGCAATTGCATATCGGCTGTAACACTGCTGGTCAGTACCTTCGAGACCCCGTCCAACTGCGCTGCAGAGGCGGCAACAGCATCAATGCCATCGCCAATAACGACCACCGTGATACTTGCATCATCAATAGTCCTGGCACAGGCCACACATTTTGATGTTGCCGGGTTTAATACGCCATCCGCGTGTTCGGCGATAATAAGGATATTACTCATCAGATCAGCCCCTTGTCTTTCAGTGCAGACACAAGTCCAGCGGCATCGTCCACCATGATGCCTTTACTGCGCTGTGCCGGTGTCGAATAGGAAGTGATCTCGAACGCATCATCCGCATCGATCCCGAGGTCCGCAAAGGCTTTGCTGTCGAGTGGTTTTTTCTTGGCTTTCATGATGTCGGGCAGTTTCACATAGCGCGGCTCGTTTAATCTAAGATCAGTGGTCACCACAGCAGGCAGATCGACTTCGATGGTCTCGAGACCTGCATCAACCTCACGCGTCACAGCCAGTTTGTCTCCGTCAACGTCGATCTTTGATGCGAATGTCGCTTGCGGCCGCTGCCACAATGCCGCCAACATTTGACCGGTTTGATTATTGTCATTATCGATCGCCTGCTTGCCTAACAAGACCAGATCAGGTGACTCGTCATCGATAATCTGTTTCATCGCCTTGGCAGCAGACAACGGATCAACGGCGTCAGCCGTTTCCAGCAGAATTGCACGGTCTGCGCCCATTGCAAGGCCGGTACGCAGTTGTTGTTGTGCATCGGATGGACCGATCGACATGACGATCACCTCGGATGCCTCGCCACGTTCACGAATTCTCAGCGCTTCCTCCAGCGCAATTTCGTCGAACGGGTTAATTGACATTTTTACGCCGTCCGTTTCGACGCCGGAACCATCCGATTTGACCCGGATCCGCACGTTGTAATCCACGACCCGCTTAAGGCCGACCAAGATTTTTTCCAAGACTATTCTCCTGCAGCGCACCCATGACGCAGTGCACAAAAACGCTATTGTCGAGGAAACGCTTGTCGCTGACAAGTATTTGTGTCACGACCCAATTCAAACCCTGTGCATCGCTGTCCAGTCATCGTCCGGGAGGCAGTACTGGTGGCATTGTGCGTCGCATGCAATGTCGGTTTATTTGTATCGAGAGAATTTTTTTAACCGTTTATAAACAATGTTTTAGCGTATTTTTCTTACATTTTTTGGAGAAATTGG
>JBCCZN010000213.1:0-4259 GCA_039187375.1 Pseudomonadota bacterium | reverse complement strand
TTATTGCGCGTAACCACTTTGTTGAGCGGGCAATCAATGATGCGCTGGAGGGCGACCTGGGCACCTTTAATGATCTGAATACTGTGCTGGCTGACCCGTTCGTGGAACACGCTACTCTCGCAGGCTACGCCGACGCGCCAGAACCGGACGAGCGGGTCACCCGCACCTTCTGCGGCACCTGATCATAGCCAGCTGAATCGGTCAGTCGCTGGCGAGCTCGTCAGACCGAGTTGACAGGTGTGTCAACCAAACCCTTGTGTGTGCGTTGAAGTCATCAAGAGCGCACCACAACACGTAACACGCAGGGAATATTTTGATGAACATAATGCATATGATTCGCGGTGCCGCCGGGTTGGCTGTATTGCTACTGCTGGGCTGCAGCGCCAGCGATTCCAATAACACCGTGCCGGTCAGCACCAATACAGCGCCTACAGTTAATGCCAGCGCGCTGGTCTATCGTGATGCGACGCTCGCCATCGATGTCGACACTGACGTGGTATATGCCCAGGGGCTTTCGCATAGCTACTGGAATGCGCCTAATCCGGTGACAATGGACCTGTTGCTGGATGTCTATGAGCCGATGAACGACGCGATGGCACGACCTGCGATGGTGTTTATTCACGGCGGTGGTTTTATCGGTGGCGACAAAGGCACCGAACCGGCCGTCGAGTTTGCCAGGTACTTTGCCGAGCGTGGCTTTGTGGCGCTGTCAATCAACTACCGTCTATTAGGGAACTACGGCACGCTGCCACAGAGTGTCATCGATGCTGTCGATGGGCTTGCCTTGTTGAGTGATGCCGAGCGCGATCAGGCCAAGGCGATGTACCCGGCAGTGCGCGATGCCAAGGCTGCTATCCGTTGGCTTGCTGCGAATGCAGCGCAATACAACGTAGACCCGAATCGCATCAGCGTGATTGGGGGATCTGCCGGATCTTTCATTTCGATTGCGTTGGGCGCGACGGATTTTGCGGATTACAAGGATGAGCTCAGTCTGGCGGATGATCCGACGTTGGCCAGTACTCACCTGGATGACGATGTCATCGTGGCGTCTGTGGTCGATCATTGGGGGGGTACTGCGTCGGTAGACTTATTGGAGAGCGTCGATGGCAACACGCGCTGGAGTCAGTCTGACGCACCGATCAGTATCGTGCATGGCACCGAAGATCCGACGGTGTCGTATCAAGAGGCCGAGGCGTTGGTGGATATCTACACGAGTACCGGTGCGTACTACGAGCTGATCACGCTTGAAGGTGCAGGGCATGGCGCCTGGAATGTCACCTACAACGGTCAGCCGCTCGAAACGCTCGGCTTTGATTTCGTCACACGGATGTTGGATATCGAGGTGCAGTAGCCACAGCGTCGCGGCCGCATCACTTGCCGGTTGGTGCGGGCGCGTCCACGAAAGCGCGTTCGAAAACAAAGTCCCCGGGCACCCCCTGGGAGGGCGAGGCTTCAAAGCCGAGTTCTTCCAGGGCCTGACGGGTGTCTTTGAGCATCGCCATGCTGCCGCAGATCATCGCGCGGTCGGTTTGCGGATCGAGCGGTGGGATGTTCAGATCCGAGCACAACTGGCCAGAGGTCAGCAGTTCAGGGACGCGCTTTTGATTGGGAAACGGCTCGCGCGTCACGGTTGGGTAATAATGAAGATGTTCGGCTGCAAACTCGCCGAAGTATTCATCGTTTGGTAGCTGCTGTTCCATCAATTCGCGATAAGCCAGATCAATCTCACGGCGCACGCCGTGTACGACAATGATGTCGTCGAAGCGCTCATAGGCTTCCGGGTCTTGCACAAGGCTAATGAACGGAGCGAGACCGGTGCCGGTGGAGAGCAGGAACAGCCGTCGGCCCGGCTTCAGATCGTCCAATACCAATGTGCCAACCGGCTTGGCGCTGACGACAATTTCATCACCGGGTTTGATGTGCTGCAAACGTGAGGTGAGTGCACCGTCTTCGATCTTGATGCTGAAGAACTCGAGCTGTGCGCCGTGGTTCGGGCTTGCAATGCTGTACGCGCGGCTCAGCGGTTTGCCGTCCACCTGCAGTCCAATCATGATGAACTGACCATTACGGAAGCGAAATCCGGGATCACGCGTTGTACGAAAACTGAACAGTTTTTCGTTCCAGTGATGAATGTCCAAAACACGTTCGGTACGGAAAGCGGCCATCGGTATCTAGTCCTATCAAAAATCGTCGTTATTCTAATGCAAATGATTCTTATTTGCGCAATTTTCAAGTCCATAACCTTAATTCGGTTTGAACCCCTGACGCATTAAACAAGTAATCAGCTAGGTGCCCCTCGCGGGATTTTACCTGAGGCTTCTCTCGAGTCGAACCGTTATGCGTGGATGCAAACGATCATCTGCGGTTTGCTTCCGGCCGTTCAGGGCTAACGACGTTTCATGTTCATTGAACGCAATTCGAGAACGCTGCGGCCCCGTTTTGCCGGTTATTGAGAGCGTTACAGCTCCGTATATTCAGATAGGAACCAAAAACTAGATGCTCGGGGGGGCAGTATTGTGACTTCAACCAGGTTGAGAATTTTCTTCGCGTTCGTGATCGGCTTGATCACGCATCCGGTGGCGATGGCGCAGATCGACGAGATCACCGTCACCGCACAAAAACGATCCGAATCACTGCAAGATGTGCCAGTTGCCGTATCCGCATTTACGGGCGAGATGATGACCACGCTGGGCATCAATAACGCAGCAGATCTTGTCAACATCACCCCAGGGTTATCGGAGCAGGCTCAGGCCGGTTCCAATAGAAACTACTTCTTGCGTGGCGTTGGCACCAGTGATGTGCACCTGACAGCAGCCTCTGCCATCGGCCAGTACTTCGATGGCATCACGCTGACCAGTGGCTTTCATGCCAAGGCGGCGCTGTTTGACATGGAGCGCGTCGAGGTTCTGAAAGGTCCGCAAAATACGCTGTTCGGTTTGAACACCACCGGCGGCGCGGTGAACTACATTAGTAAGCAGCCGGAAATTGGCGGTGGCACGCAGGGTACGTTCGGTGTCTTGCTGGGCAACAACAATCGCTTTGAGTTCGACACGGCCGTCGGCTTTGAGATTACCGAAACGCTTGCGGCCAGGGTTGCCATTCAGAGCATCGACGATGCGGGTGCGTTTCGTTCAGTCAGCAATGGCGATCGCTATGGTGATGACCATACAAAGGCGGGTCGCTTGACGCTGTTGTGGCAGCCGACGGATCTGGCCAGCATCACGTTACGTGCGCATGCGCTGACCTCAGAAAACAACAGCACCGCGATTAAGGCAGTGGGCACGCGTGCCGCTGATGGCTCCGGCGGGGTCTGCGCCGATGTGCCGACCGGTGTGATCGACTTTGCCGCAGACACCGATTGCCTTAGCCGAAACGGCGGCGGCACCGGCGAGGCGGCAACCGATCCGTCAACTGGTAACTGGTCTACAACCGCCCAGGACATTGGCTCGGAAGTGCTCGACACCAGTGGTCTGGCATTGAAAATTGACTATGAGTTGCCGTTTGCGACCTTCAACTCCAGCACCTCAATCGATTTCTTGGAGTTCCAGAACGCCAACGATAATGATGGTGGTGACACACTCGGCTTGCAGTCCTATCAGGAGGATGATCGCGATACGTTCCAGCAGGAGCTTCGCTTGATCTCGACGGGTGATGGTGCGTTCCGCTGGATCGCCGGTGTCTACTATTTGAATGATGACGCGGAGTCGTTCACCGGCTTGCGTGGCGCACGTGGTGCATTCCGCAATGGTGTCCAGGTGCCGAATATTCAGCTGGATCACACCAAGGAGAACCTCGGTGTGTACTTCCAGGGCGAATACGACTTCACCGAAGCGCTGACCTTGACCGCCGGTGTTCGGTATTCCGACGAGAAGATCACCGGTGATTATCGGCCGTCATCACCGAGTGTTGCCGGAGATCGGACATCGACACTGTACTTCGCCGATGATGTGCGCGCTTTGGTCAACGCTCAGAACCCGGGCACGGCAGGGTTTGATAGCGAAGGCTATGAAATCGCCCGCCAGATCACGCAGGAGCTGAACAACGACGACGTCGGTTACACGCTCAAGCTGGACTACAAGTTTGGTGACACCTCAATGGTGTATTTGAGCAACTCGCGCGGCTTCAAAGGCTCCGCGCTCGACATTCGTCCGGTCTATGCTCTGGTGCCGGTTGCCAACGTCATCTCATCGTTGGAAGAGACCCGTCTGAATCCTGAGTCGCTGGACGTCTGGGAGCTTGGCTTGAAGGGCACGTTGTGG
>JBCCZN010000212.1:0-4333 GCA_039187375.1 Pseudomonadota bacterium | reverse complement strand
GCCGGTGGCAGCAACAATGGCGACAACGACGGCTATGTCTGGGGCCAGGACTTCAGCGAATCCGGTGGCAGCAACAATGGCGACAATGACGGCTATGTCTGGGGCCAGGACTTCAGCGAAGCCGGTGGCAGCAACAATGGCGACAACGACGGCTATGTCTGGGGCCAGGACTTCAGCGAAGCCGGCAGCAACAACAATGGCGACAACGACGGCTATGTTTGGGGTCAGGACTTCGGCGAAGCCGGCAGCAACAGCAATGGCGACAACGACGGCTATGTTTGGGGCCAGGACTTCAGCGAAGCCGGCGGCAGCAACAATGGCGACAACGACGGCTATGTTTGGGGCCAGGACTTTAGCGAAGCCGGCGGCAGCAGCAGTGGCGACAACGACGGCTACGTTTGGGGCCAGAGCACCGGCAATACCGGTGAAGGTTCAGATAACGGTGGGGAGACCGTAGACGGTGAGCGCCAACTCTCGATCAACAACTGGATCCCGCACGAGTAAATTCTCACTCGTAGGGCTTGCCGGTGTCGCGCTTGTTGCGGCATTGGCAAGTGTCGTTGTTCGAGCGGATTCCGCCCAACCCATGGTCTTTGATCACTTGCAGATCGAAGATGGCTTGTCTCAGGGCACCGTTACAAAGGTCCATCAGGATCGGCAGGGATTCATCTGGATCGCGACAGAGAGCGGTCTTAACCGATTCGACGGCGTCACTATCCAGCGTTTTGGTTTCGATCGCGCTGATGCGGGTGCTTTGCAAAATGACTACATCTGGGATCTTGCCGAAGATCGCGATGGACAGTTATGGATGGCGACCAATGGTGCAGGCATCGCACGCTTTGATGCGGATACTCAGTCCTTTATTCACTACCGTCATGATTCGGCTGACACCACAACGCTGAGTAGCGATGTCGCACGCAGTATCGAAATTGACGAGAGCGGTCAAATTTGGGTCGGTACACGTGATGCGGGCCTCAATCGAATGGACCCCGAGACCGGGGTGGTCGAACGGATTCAAATCGAAGGGTCAGGATCGTCGATCTCGTCAACTGCAACGATCTTCGATATTACTGAAGCGACGGATGGTTCACTGTGGCTTGCTAGTAACGAAGGCCTGTTCCGGTTGTCTCCAGACCGAACTGGTGTGCGCCAGTATCGCCATAACCCCGACAATCCACGCAGCCTGAGCCAGGATACCGTCATCGCGGTACACCAGACCTCCGATGGGATTATCTGGGCTGGGACGTTCGATGCGGGTTTGAACAGACTGGTCGACCCAGCCGGTACATTCATACGTTTTCAGGCGGGCGACGGTGAGACCGCAATCGCTGGTAATTTTGTTCGCGATATTCTCGAAGACGGAGCGAATCGTCTTTGGATCGCAACCTCAGCCGGTTTGAGTCTGCTCGATCGCACGTCCAGTCAGTTTCAGAATTATCAACACGATCCGGCTGTCGCAGACAGTCTGGGTAACTCGTTCGTCATGACGCTATTCGAGGACCGCAGTGGTGTGTTGTGGTTAGGTACACGAGGCGCAGGTATTTCTCATTGGAATCCACGCAGTTGGTCACTTGGATTGACCCGGCCACCCGGTTTTGCAGGCCGTCAGATCGTCTCGTTCGCCGATGACCGCAACGGTCATGTCTGGATCGGCACGATGGGTGATGGCCTGTACCGTTACAACCTTGAAACCGGTGAATCGCAGTCGGCGAGTGACGCTATTGGCGTTGAAATCGATATTTCGCGCGCCATGTCGCTGCTCATTGATCAAGCGGGCGATCTTTGGATCGGTACGATGACGGCGGGTGTTCATAGAGTCAGTCTTGCGAACGGCCAGATAACAGTATTTCGAAATGACCCGGACGCAGAACAGAGTCTTAGTGCCGATGGTGTCATGTCGCTGCATGAAGATAATGTCGGCGGTATTTGGGTCGGCACCTTTGGCGGCGGGATTAATCGCATTGATTTGGCCACCCAGTCGGTCGAGCGGATTGTCATAGATGGTGAGGCAGGCGATGCATTGGCATCTTCTCGGGTCACAGCCATCTCGGAAGGGCCCAATGGCTTCATCTTGATTGCGACAGATGGTGACGGGCTGTTCATTTACGATCGCGGTACTGGCATCGTACGTCAGTACGTTACGGATATGGATGACGCGACAACGATCCAGTCCGATAGTCTGTACTCAATTGATTTCGATTCGATTGCCTCGCGCCTGATGGTTGGCAGCGGGGGTCGCGGCATCGATTACGCGACACTCTCTACCAGCCTCGATACGCTGGAATTCAGAAACTTCTCAAAATCGGACGGGTTGGGCGACAACGTCGTGTACGGCATTCACAGTGTCGCGGATGGCTCTGTCTGGTTGAGCGGTAATAGTGGTTTGACACGCGTGGTACTCGAATCTGGCGAGGTGCGTCAGTTCCACACACGACACGGCCTTCAAGGCGAGGAATTTAACTTCGGTGCGCATCATATGGCGGCTGACGGCTATTTGTATTTCGGTGGTACCGAAGGCTTCAATCGTTTCCTGCCCACTCGTGTAGAGGCAACACAGGTAGCGCCACAATCGGCCATCACTGCGATTGACGTCGACAACACCCCGATGTTGACGCTGGCGAAAATCGGGTCGCTACAACTATCACACGATGCGAAGGCCATCACGGCCAAGGTCGCGGTGCTGGATTTCGTGGAGCCGGAAAGCAATAGCGTCTTCTATCAATTAGATGGTTTTGATCCGCAGTGGTACGAGACGGATCCAGGTGCCCGAATTACCTACACTAACCTCGACCCCGGTGACTATCGACTGCGACTTCGTGGCGTCAATAGTGAAGGTGTCAGCAGTTCAGACGTGCTCGAGCTAGCGGTGCGCGTGTCGGCAGCACCTTGGCAGACCTGGTATGCCTATCTGTTCTACGTCGTGTTGCTGTCGTCGTTCGTGTGGCTCTCGACCTGGTGGTATCGCAACAAGGTTGAACGCGACGCCTACATTGAACGTCTGGCGCAATCTGATCCCGTAACCGGTCTTGCTAATCGCTCGCACTTTAAGGATCAGCTGCGTCATACGATCACGATAGGTCGTAAAACCGGTGAGCACATTGCGTTGATGATGCTGCAGTTCAGTCACTTGCGCGGCATTAGTGATGACTTTGGTCATCAATCAAGTGACAACGCCTCCAAAGCGATTGCCAACAGCTTGATACATACCGTTGGCGAGATTGCCGATCAACATCAATACGAATTGGGCAGCCTTGCCAATGATGAATTTGTGGTCATGCTGGCAGGTCCAAACGCGTCGCTGGTTGCCGAGCAGCTCAGTGAGCGGATCGCCGCACAAATGGTCGATATTCGTATGACGGTTGGCACACGCCGCCCGATGGGCGTCAGCATCGGCGTGGCACGTTTCGGTGAACATGGCGGCGATGCCGACACTTTGTTGAGCAATGCCCGAATTGCGGCGAGTGTTGCACGTACCGACGGTGCCGATTCGATCGTTGAATTCTCACCGGTCATCTCGGCACGCAAGAAGGCGCGACTGAAGCTCGAGGCAGATCTTCGCCAAGCGATTGCCGACAACGCGTTGCACGTGCATCTCCAACCTAAATTTCGGATTCATGATGCGCAATTGGTCGGCGCCGAAGCGCTGGTGCGGTGGGAGCACCCCGAGCGCGGTATGATCCCGCCGAACGAGTTCATCCCGGTTGCCGAGGAGATCGGATTGATTGGTGAACTGGACCGATTTGTCGCTCGAGCATCGGCTCGCTTGATTCGAGAGTGGCAGGATCGGGCATTGCCCCTGATCCCGATCGCTGTAAATTTCTCCAGCGTTGAGTTCGTTAGCGGCAGTCCGGCTGAGGAGCTCAGCCGCATCGCCCGTGACGCTGGCATCGATCCCCGTTATCTGCACCTCGAGATCACCGAGTCGCACCTGATGATGGAGACGGAACAGACGATGTCTGCGTTACAGGATCTGCGTGCCTTGGGGTCCAAGGTATTCGTTGACGACTTCGGCACGGGTTATTCGTCGCTTGCGTATTTGAAACGCTTCCCACTGGATTGCGTCAAGCTGGATCAGTCGTTTGTCAGCGAAATCGCGACCAGTGAAGAAGACCGCTACATCTGCACTGCTATTATTGCGATGGCGCACTCGCTGGATCTGAAGGTCGTGGCAGAAGGCGTCGAGACCCAGGAACAGTGGGATTGTGTCGCGGAGTTGGGTTGCGATCAGGCACAAGGTTATCTGATGGGCAAACCTGTCCAGAGCGACATGTTCGATGCGCATTACAACCTGGCCGCCTATCGGGACAATACCGGTATCCTCGCGGTGATGGCG
>JBCCZN010000211.1:0-4362 GCA_039187375.1 Pseudomonadota bacterium | reverse complement strand
TTGAATACCAGTGTGCCGTTGGTGCCGCCGAAGCCGAACGAGTTGGAGGCGGTGGTTGTGAGTTTGGCCTCACGCGCGGTGTTTGGACCGTAGTCGAGATCGCAGTTTGGGTCCGCCTCATCTAGATTAATGGTTGGCGTAATGACCTGATCGCGTAGCGCGAGTACAGAAAAAATCGCCTCAACCGCACCTGCGGCGCCGAGCAAATGGCCGGTAGACGATTTGGTGCCGCTCACAGCGAGCGAGTGCGCCGCATCTCCAAATGCCCGCTTGATCGCTCTGGTCTCTGCAACATCGCCCGCAAGCGTTGAGGTTGCATGGGCATTGAGATAATCCAGTTCCGCTGTATTGAGGCTTGCGTCAGCGAGTGCATTGAGCATGCTGTGCATCGCGCCCGCACCGTCCTCTGGTGGTGAGGTGATGTGGTAAGCATCGCCACTCATGCCAAAACCGATGACCTCAGCGTAGATATTGGCGCCGCGGGCAACCGCTTGATCCCACGATTCCAGCATCAAACAGCCCGCACCGTCACCCAGCACAAACCCGTCTCGATCCTTATCAAACGGGCGACTGGCGCGTTGCGGATCGTCGTTGCGCGTGGACAGCGCCCGGGCGGAACAAAAACCACCGAGCCCCATCGGCGTCGTTGCATACTCCGCACCCCCTGCCAATACCGCGTCGGCGTCGCCATACGCGATGGTGCGTGCTGCCAGTCCGATGGAATGCGTCGATGTGGTGCAGGCTGTGACCACCGACAGATTGGGGCCGGTCAGGCCATGCATGATGCTCACCTGTCCCGAGATCATATTGATGATGCTACCCGGTACAAAAAAGGGCGAGATCTTGCGCGGGTTTCTATCCGCTGCCAGGTATTTTTCGAAATTGCTCTCGATCGTGCCAATGCCGCCAATACCGGCGCCCATCAGGACGCCAATGCGGTGGGCATTGGACTCTGTGACTTCAAGACCACTGTCGGCCAGCGCTTGATTGCACGACGCAATCCCGTACTGGATGAACTTGTCGATCTTGCGCGCCTCTTTTGGCGGAACGCCTTGCTCAGCTGGATCGAACCCACGTACACAACCACCAAACTTGGTGGTAAACGCCGTAACGTCCATCGACTCGATCGGCCCGATACCGGACCGACCGTTGACGACGTTGTCCCACGCTTCGGCGACGTGATTGCCGACCGGTGACACAATGCCAAGGCCGGTTACTGCGACTCGTTGTCCTTTCATACCCTAACCGAGAGCTCCAGAGGCTGCCTGAATGCAGGCTTGAGGTTAGCTGTCTTTGCGGGCTTTGACGTAGTCGATCGCCTGCTGCACCGTTGTGATTTTTTCAGCATCTTCATCAGGAATTTCGGTTTCAAATTCCTCTTCGAGTGCCATCACCAGTTCGACGGTGTCCAGAGAATCTGCGCCCAGATCATCGACGAATGATGCGGCGTTGGTGACGTCTTCTTCTTTCACGCCAAGCTGCTCCGCTACGATGCTCTTGACCTGGTCTTCAATACTGCTCATTGGCTGGATCACCTCTCCAATAACATTTAAATCAAACGCCGCGCGCTACGTGCCCTCGCACAAGCAACTGCACGACGTTGCAAGCCGATCATTATATAACGGCTTATGTCGTTACGTCATCAACATGCCGCCGTTAATATGTAGCGTTTCTCCGGTGATATAGGCTCCCGATTGCGCCGCCAGAAACACCACCGCGCTGGCGATATCTTCCGTGCTTCCCAGGGTGCCAAGTGGCACCTGACTCAGCATTGCATCGCGCTGTGCCTCGTTGAGTGCATCGGTCATATCAGTCGCGATAAAGCCAGGTGCAATCACATTTGCGGTAATGCCGCGACTGCCTAATTCCCGTGCGATGGACTTAGAGAACCCAACCAGCCCGGCTTTTGCGGCGGCGTAATTCGCCTGACCGGCGTTACCCATTGTGCCAACCACCGAGGCGATCGAGATAATGCGACCAAAGCGCTTTTTCATCATTCCGCGCACCAGGCCTTTGGTTAGTTTGAAAACACCTGACAAATTCGTCTCAAGAACCTGATTCCACTCATCATTTTTCATTCTCATCAACAAATTATCACGCGTAATGCCCGCGTTGTTAACCAGAATATCCGGCGCCCTCTCTGCGAGCGAATCCAGCAGTGTGCTGATCGATGCATCATCGCTGGTGTCCAGCACCTCGCCGCGGCCACGCGCTTCTAGCCGAGTGCTAATGGCAGCGGCACCCGACTCGCTGGTGGCGGTGCCAACCACATACGCGCCAGCGGCCGCTAGCTGATCGGCTATCTGGGCACCGATGCCGCGCGAGGCACCTGTGACGAGGGCGACGCGCCCCTCGAGCGCAGTGTCTGCGAATAGTGTCATGCTGCTACTCCTCTATACCGTCAGGGCTGCGAGTGCTTTTTGCAGCCCGTCTGGCGTATCAATACTGTGTGCATTGGCGGGCTTGTGGATGCGCCTCAATAGTCCCCCGAGGACCTTACCTGGCCCGCATTCAACGAAGTCGGTTGCGCCGGCGGCCACCATCTTGCGCACGCAGGCGGACCATTGCACAGAATGATCGAGTTGGCGGATCAGCGCGTCGCGGATCTCATCGGGGTCACTGGTCACCACGACATCGACGTTATTGACCACCGGAATGGTAGGCGCCGTGACACTCAGCGCTGCGAGCGCCTCGCTAAACGGTGCGCGCATCGCGCTCATCAACGGCGAATGTGAGGGCACGCTCACCGCCAGCGGCAATGCTCTGCGCGCACCGGCCTCGTTGCAATGCTCGATCGCCATGTCCACCGCTTTGGACTCGCCAGCGATGACAACCTGTCCCGGTGCATTGAAATTGGCGGCGGTGACCTGTCCGCCTGCAACCGCCTTGCACGCGGCAATCACCACATCGTCATCGAGTCCGATAATCGCCGCCATGGCGCCAACGCCGGCCGGCACCGCGCCTTGCATCAATCGTCCGCGCTCACGCACTAGTGTCAGCGCATCGTCAAAGGCCAAGGCGCCAGCACAGGTCAGCGCCGAGTATTCGCCAAGACTGTGCCCGGCCATGATCGTTGGCGCCTCTCCGCCGCGCGCCTGCCACAGTCGCCACAGCGCAACGCTAGCCGTTAGCAACGCAGGCTGGGTGACCTCTGTCGAAGCCAGCGTCTGGTCAGGATCCTCACTACAAACCCGCCACAGGTCATAACCCAGCGCATCCGATGCCTGATCAAATGTCTGTCGAATGTCTGGCTCGGCAGCAGCGAGCTCTCCCAACATGCCAACGCTTTGTGAGCCCTGGCCCGGAAATGTCAGTGCAATACTCATGTGCCCCCCGAATCGGCGTGGTCCTGATTGGCTGGGGCGCGATCATCGCACAACTGGTCGGCACCAGAAACTACAGCTCGCACGATCCCCGCCGTGCCAATCAACGCCCCCGCAACGGCGCCCCACAAATGCGCATTGGCAATAACCGAACCGGCAATCAATCGCTCGGTCGTCGGCGACGGTCCCGCCATCTGTTCCCAGGCGAGCTTGAATGCAACAGCCACCAAAATGATAGCGGACTCTACATTTTGGCGAGGCCAGAGCCGTAGCGCGCCATAAACCAACAGGCCGTGCAGTACACCCGATGCGCCGACGTAACGCTGCAACATTGGTTCGAAGAACCACAACGCAAGACTGACTGCGATCGAGACAATGAGCCAAACACCGAACCAGACTGTATTGCTGGCTGCATCGCCCACCACTAACAACACCAATACCAAGGCTGCGGCGTTCATTAACATATGTACCACACCGAGATGCACAACATGTGCGCTGATTAGCCGCCACCATTGTCCGGCCGCAATTGCGTCACGCTGCCACGCCAACTCGCCCCCTGGCAATGCGGCCAGCAACATCGTCGAGCTATCCGCAATGGCGATGATCAGCAATAACACGGCCATAACCGGCCAGCGCGCTGCGCGAATTTTGCGTGCCAATGCCGCCAAATTTTTACCCTTTTGCTACCATTAGCGCGAACTTGGCGCACGCAATGGCGTCAGACCCAATATCGAAGATACCTTATGGAGTAACCCGAATGCGCTCATCGCATCTTAGCCGCACCCGGTTCGCCAGTCGTGGCTTTACGATTATTGAAATCATGGTGGTGGTGGTCATCATCGGCATCCTCGCTGCATTCGTGGCGCCGCAGTTGTTCGGCAATGTCGCCAAAGCGCAAAAAACGCGTGTTAAGAACGATTTGCGTTCTATTGAATCTGCATTAAGTGTCTACCGGCTAGATAATTTCAGTTATCCGACAACCGAACAGGGTCTCGAGGCACTGGTCGAACGACCAAATGATCCCAATCTCGACAACTAC
>JBCCZN010000210.1:0-4385 GCA_039187375.1 Pseudomonadota bacterium | reverse complement strand
GGCACCAGCGTGATCGCACGCGAATTCTCTCCAGGTAAGCCGCAGCCAACCCTGATCAGAGACGTCCGGCAATTCACCCTCGACTCCAACAAAAATACCCTGGAGTTCGATGAAAAGGACGAGGATGATGTGGCCGACGAACAGGCCAAGCTGGAAGCGGAGCGAATTCGTCAGGCGCTGCAAGAGGAAATCGCCCAGGGTGCGGTTGAGGTTGTGACCGAAAATGACCGCGTAGTTATCCACATTCTTGAAAATGCGTCCTTTCAATCGGGCGACGACACGGTTCGTTACGCATTTCGACCAACACTGAAGAAAATTGCTCGCCTGCTGGAAACCTCGAACGGCGAAATCAATGTCGCCGGGCATACCGACAATATTCCGATCTCAACCTCGCGCTTTCGCTCCAACTGGGAGCTCTCGACAAGCCGGGCAATCTCCGTGGCCCACCTGTTGCTCGACAACAGACGACTGGCACGTGAGCGATTTGTCGTCACAGGCCACGCCGACACCAAACCCCGCGCACCGAATGATTCGGGCGCCAATCGCGCCGTCAATCGGCGCGTGGATATCCGCATCGTCGTTGGAGAGGATCAGATCTCCGACACCGTGATGAGCACGAACGACGCGGCAGCTCAACAAGGAGACACGCAATGACAGCTCAGTATCAAGCCACAGAAGATGAGAAAACCATGCGACGTTCGTTCAGGGTACGTGAGGCTGCGTTCGTTAGCGCAACACCACTGAGCGAACAACAGTTCCGTGATCTGATGCAGTCAAGAACGGTAATGGGACAATCCGCATTCGGTAATCACGCGCGACTCGTCAATCTGGAGGCTCGCTTCCAGGAACAGGCCGCACTCATGGGCAATGCACCACGACCTGTGCGCGAATGTCTGACCATCATGAATGAGAAAATCAACTTGTTACTGCAAGAACAACCCAAGCGACAAGAGATCATCGAGTCGCTGACCCGCGACCCGGCATTACAATGCGAAATCGGCGCATCCGGTATCCGCTTCGATCATGATCAACAGGTCAGCGAGGGCGACAAGATGTTCTTGCGTATCATGCTGCCTGCTGATCAACACTATTTGGAAACTGCAGCAGTTGTCGTACGCACACCTAATCCGCTCAACACCGACCCGACGAAACCGTATGGTGTCGCAGTCGAATTTTCTGGTTTCAGTGAAGCGGAGTCAGAGCTGCTGATCAAGCATCTGTTCCAGCGCGAATCAGAGAGCTTGAGAATGAGACGATTATCACTGGATGACATCCAGGCGAACGACTAGCCTTTCAAAGACTGGCGCATCGACTCCATTCGAAGAGCAATTGCTGGCTGAATTTCCTCTACGCGCGTCTCGCTAAGCTGTAATCGACGCGCTGAGATCACCTCGTAGTCCATTGGTGCATCGGCGCTGGCTGAACACAACAACTCCGCAGCGTAAACAACATCTACAAGATCCGGTTCAGCACCACCCAGCTCGCTCACAGTATCCAATGGCGTCATGCTGTTCACAATGGTTTCGTCAAACGCCCAGTTTTCTGTGATCGCTTTGCCAACCTGTGGAAACCATGCTCCGTTGGCATCACTTCTTTCTGCGACATCGACGAACAAATGCGGAAAGTCCTCTTTTTTCGTCAACATGTAGAGTTTGCCAACATCGTGAAGCAGTCCGCACAGGAACGCCTGTTCCGGATCCACCCCGGGCGCGCATTCTGCAGCCAGTACGTAAGCGACTGAAGATAGCGCACAACTGCGTCGCCACAGCATCGACAAATCATCAGCGATACGCGGGTTTTCGCGTGCGATAAACAACTGCTCTACCGCCAACGCGATCGCCATGTTGCGCACCTCTTTCAAGCCCAATCGCATCACTGCAGCACGTAAATCTGGCACCGTCGCGCCGCTTGGGTTGTAAAACGCGGAGTTGGCTGCCTGCATCAGCCGTGATGCCAACGCGGTCTCAAGGCTTGCCAATTCGGCGATACGTTGAATGTCACAATCATCTTTTTCCAGTGCATCACGAATTTTAATCACGGCGTCAGGAAACGACGGCAGCTTGACTTCGTTCTTTTCCAGCTCGGTAGAGAGGGTGAACAAGAACTGCATGTCTTGCTGTTGCTGTGCCATTTATCCCGACTCCTTTAAACTCGTATTCGCGGCGTGCAATTGCACCAGCAACTTGGCCTCTGCCAAGCCTAGCGGCGAGTGTTCTGCAATGTCCTCAGGCGAGCGACCATCAGCAGCCATCGTCACCGCATGATCAACCGCTACTGTCGTGAGCACCGTCTGCAGTTTTTGCTGGTTGTAGCTGATCTTTTTTAAACTATCGCGCAGCTTGCCAAGCCCATCCTCGACCGGCGTCAATAGACGTGCGCCAGCCAGCTCATTTAGGTCATTTCGCGTAGCCAATAACTGCAGTGTTTGATTGAGCATGGCATCCCGCGCGGCGAGTTTGCGTCGTGTTCCCAACAACGTGAAAAAGGTGCAAATAAACAGTAGCGCGAAAGCTACTGAAAGACTGGACGTGTACCAGCCAGCATCAAAGGTCATAGCTTGCTCTCCAAATAATCTGCGTAGTCGCCCAATTTGGCGCGCAGGCGCAACAACGCCTGACCGTGTATCTGACACACGCGCGACTCGCTAACCTCCAGCACCATGCCGACTTCTTTAAGGTTCATATCACGCTGGTAATACAGCGACAGCACCAGGCGCTCGCGCTCTGGCAGACGTTCGATTGCCTTCGCGAGCCGATTGCGAAACTGAATTTCTTCCAGTGCATCGTCTGGCTCATCGAAGTCATGGGCAGCCACCTCCTGCGTACGGTCTGAATCAGCAAACGGCTGATTGAGACTGAACAAGCGGCAGCTGGCTGAGTCGCGCAAGATATCGTGGTACTCATCGAGCGGCATGCCGAGATGGTCAGCGATGTCCTGATCGGTTGGTTGTTCACCATTAACCGACTGCAGCTCATTGATGGCATCGGTGATACTGCGATAGCGGCGATGCACCGAGCGTGGTGTCCAGTCGGATTTGCGCACTTCATCGAGAATCGCACCGCGAATTCGGATACCAGCATAGGTCTCGAAACTGGCACCCCGGCTTGGGTCGTAGTGACTAGCAGCCTCAATGAGTCCCAGCATGCCAGCCTGGATCAGATCATCGAGTTCGATACTGGCTGGCAATTTACCCATAATGTGATGGGCAATGCGCTTCACCAGCGTCAAATTACCGGTAATCAGTGATTCAGAGGCATCGTCTGCCCGTTCTGTTCGCTGCGCGTTGGCATAATTCATTATTGCGCTCCCTGCGTCGGCTGCCGCTGCTCGCCTACCAGCCTTTCAAAAAAGAAGGTCAGCCCCCCACTGGGCTCATGTCTTTGCTTCCAGCCATCTACTGTTTCGGCCAAATTCGAAAAAGCTTTTGCAGACCAGCTGTCCGGATAGGCCTCGACGACGGCTCGTTGCTCCTGAACCGACTTTTTCAGGTAGCCGTCCATCGGAATCGTGCCGGCATGAACCAATACGACATCAAGAAATCGATCAGTCACGCGCATCAGTTTTTCGAATAATTCACGCCCATCCACGCGGCTACGTGACATATTGCTCAGGACATGGAAACGGCGGATACCGTAATCGCGACTGAACACTTTCATCAGCGCGTAGGCATCGGTGATCGATGCGGGCTCATCACAAACAACCACCAAGACGTGCTGTGCCGCCTGGGCGAACCGGGCGACATTCTCGGCGAGTCCCGCTGCCGTATCGATCACAAGAATTTCGGGCTGTCTGGGCAATTGACTGAACGCAGTGATGATCGCCGCCTGCGACGCCTGCGGCAGATCCGCCATGGTGCGATCGCCGGACGCGGCCGGGACGATGCGAACATTGCTGGGGCCCGTCAAAATCAGATCGTTCAACGATGCATCGCCCTTGACCAGATGCGCCAGATTGCAACTGGGCTGAAGCCCTAGCAACACGTCAACATTGGCGAGACTCAGATCGGCGTCCATCAACATGACGTCGCGATTGCGCTGCGCCAGGGCAACCGCAAGATTGGTCGAGACATTCGTCTTGCCCACGCCACCCTTACCGCTGGTGATCGCAATCACCTTCGTCGGTTTTTGCGATACGGCCGTTGCCAGCGCTTGTGCTTGAGTCGAGTTAGCCATTGACCACCTCCCGCAAGCCGAACCGCTCGGCCATCTGATATTCGCTTGGAATGTGGCGTTGCTCACGCGCCAACCGCAATGCCAGCTGCACCAGCCAGAGTTTTCGGTCGATAGCGGCATGCAGGTTGTCAGGGACATGCTGACCGTTACAGATATAGGTCAGCGGCAGCTGGTGGCGTATGGCCATCGACAGCGGCGCACCCAACCGACTGG
>JBCCZN010000209.1:0-4412 GCA_039187375.1 Pseudomonadota bacterium | reverse complement strand
TGTCTAACAAGAAGGTGACGATTCGATCATACAATGTGTTTGAGGTCATTGGTGCATCGTTTATTGATAGGTTGCTTTGCAAATGATAACACATGGCATACCATAGGCAGCAATTTCTCAGTGTGTCTCGGAGTAACCCCACCATGACCCAAATCATAACCTTTGGCGAGACGATGCTACGCCTCAGCCCACCGGGAGTCGCCCGTCACATCGAATCCCTCGCCCGCCTACGTGTCGCGTATCAGTGCTGTATTCGCTGATAACGGGCGGGGAGAACGAGGTGACCTGGCAGCGGTTGTCCGTGCCATTCTATTAGACCCGGAAGCCACACAGCGACCGACTGGAGCGCAACAAACCAGTGGCAAGTTGCAGGAACCGGTCGTTCGATACGTATCACTGCTGCGGCAGTTTGAAGCGACCAGTGACGATGGCTTCATCGCCGCACTCGGGTTCTTCCTACAAGAGCTCACGCGCCAACATCCACTATCAGCGCCAAGTGTCTTTAACTTCTACCTGCCCTCGCACGCACCGGCTGGCGACATTGCGGCGGCAGGACTCGTGGCGCCAGAATTTCAGATCGCCGATGCCAATGCGATTGTCGGTTGGCCTAACCTGTTAGACGCCATTTTATTTGGTGACTTCGTGACTGATGCGCCGCAGGGGTTTGATCCAGTTCGTTTGCAACTTGAACCCTATTTTGCGATTGCCTCTGATGTAGACGAGTTGATCGATCGTCTGGATACGGTCTTGACCGGCGGTGCTTTGGATTCGGGCTATAAAGCCGAACTGCGCACACAGTTGGCACTGATCGATCAGTTGGATGTTCGTGTTCAGATTGCGATTTATCTGGTGGCGATATCGCCGGATGCGATGGTGGTTCGATGATGCTGGGACGGCGGGAGCGAACAGATGGATAGACGACGATTTCTAAGCCACAGTTGTTCATTGGGTGTTGCGCTGCCAACGCTGGCCAGCTCGACACTGGCCTTGGGTTTGTCGCGGCAAGCCGCGGCACAAGCAATGCCACAAGACTATAAGGCACTGGTGTGCATCTTGTTGGCAGGCGGGAATGATTCCTACAACATGTTGGTACCGGCAGATAGCTCAGCGTATGCAGCGTATGCTGGTATTCGCTCGGATTTAGCGCTGCCAATCAGTGAATTGTTGCCGCTTGCGCCGCCGACGGGCGCTGGGCAACAGTTGGGCGTTCATCCCGGCATGGCGTCATTGCAGCAGCTCGTTAACAATGGCGATGCGTCAATGATCGCCAATATTGGCACGCTACTGGAGCCATTCGATCCGGCAGCTGTCTCGAATGGCACAGCCCGATTACCGGTGGGGTTGTTTTCTCACGCGGACCAGATCAGCCAGTGGCAAACAGCGATTCCGGATGGCCGCGGTAGTCAAGGTTGGGCCGGGCGTATCGCAGATCGCATGCTCAGCACGAATCCGGGCAATGGCATTTCAATGAACATTTCGTTGTCGGGTACCAATACGTTTCAAAGCGGTGCGCAAACCCGTGAATACAGCATCGATAGCAATGGTAGTGGTGCGACCGGATTGAACGGCTATGGCGTTGACAATGGATTCGGACGGTTTCGCACCGACTCAGTGGATGCCCTGCTCGCAATTAGTCGTGAGTCGCTGCTGAAGCGTGAGTACGCCAGACGATTCAGAAGTGCATTGGATGCCCAGGTCGTATTCGCCGAGGCAATGCAAAGCGCGACACCCCTGACAACGGAATTTTCGCCGAATCCCTTGTCGGCTGCGCTGCGGCAGATTGCGCGCGTGATTTCTGTTCGCGATTTACTCGGCGCGACACGACAGACTTTTTTCGTCACGATCGGCGGCTGGGATCATCATGATGAGGTACTGGACAACCAGGCGCGGATGTTGCCGATCGTCGCGGACGCGCTGGCTCAGTTCCGAGACGCATTGCAGGAGTTGGCGGTGTGGGATGCGGTGACAACCTTTACGATTTCCGATTTTGGTCGCACGCTGACCTCTAACGGTCGCGGCTCGGATCATGGTTGGGGTGGACACCACATTGTCATGGGCGGCGCCATTAACGGCGGCGAAATTTTCGGTCACTATCCAGAAATTTCCATGAACTCTCCTTTGGACGTTGGTCGCGGTATCTATGCGCCGACGACGCCGACCGATACGTATTTTGCCGATTTGGCACTGTGGCTCGGCGTACCCCGCGCAGATCTGGATCAAGTGTTACCGCAGGTACGGCGTTTTTATACGCCCGAGGACGGCGGTGCTGCGCTCGGCATATTTCCCGCAGCGGCATTGTGAGAGTCTTTAACGAGTGCAGGATGATGCGACGACAGAGCAAGATACGATGGTGGACGAGCGCGATGATGAGACGCTTGTTCGAGCCTTCCAAAATGGCCAGCCCATGGCGCTGGCTACGTTGTATCGACGTCATCGCAGCCGGTTGTTTCGATTGGCGTTGGTTTGGCTCGAAGATGCCGAACTGGCGGAGGACGCCGTGCAGTGCGTGTTCGAGCGAGGCGTACGCGGCTTGCCCCGCTTTCGTTTCAATGCCAGCCCGTTCACCTGGCTCTACCGAACGCTGCGCAACGTCTGCCATGAAATCCGTCGTAAACAGGCTGTGGTCGCCGAGCCGGTTGATATTGTCGACGCGGCGCCGACCCTTGAGCTTCAGCACGCCCGCCTGCAAACGGCGCAACGCGTTCGCACGCTGGTTCAGCGTCTGCCGCCCCGACAGAGAGAAGTCGTGATGTTGCGCATTTTTGAAGAGTTAAGCGTGGCTGACACTGCCGCGTCCATGGGTTGCCGACAGGGTACAGTCAAGGCACTGCTACACAAGGCGAAAGCAGCGCTTCTGCGCCAATGGCAGGACGAGAATGATGATTAGATCTAGTGTTGAACTCGACGCACTGAAGCACGCCTACCAGGATATTCGTGCACCCGATGGCCTGGACTGTGACGAAATTGTCGTGCAGCAACTCGCATCATCACAACGCAATCCAGTCCGATTGTCACCTGCATTGGCCGCGGCGATGTCATCGGTAGCAATAGTGGCCACCCTGGTCTATTTCTCTAAGACAGACCACACGTCGCAAACACGCGAATTGCCGTCGATGACTCTTTCAACGCCGACTCCAACGACCGACCAATCGATAAGCATGCGCCTTGGCAATATCAAAGCACCCGTTCACATCAGTGCACCAAAACCGAATACGACTCGACAGACCACACGCGATACCGACGATCTAACCACCAGACTTTTTAGACAGGATATAACCGATGCAACAGCTTAAGACCGTTACTCTCTCAGCCGTTATTGGATTGCTTGGTGTCATGCCACTGGCCGCGCAGGCCAACGATGATCTGGCAACCATGGGTCAGTTTTTGACATTGATGGAGGATTATTTCGGCATTATCGAATCGACGCATTCGATCGCTGCCAGCGCAGAAAAATCCGCTATTCTCCAGATGCAAAAGCTCAAAGAACTCTACGACGACCGAGGCGAGACTGCGCGCGTTATTCCGATATACCGAAAGGTGCTCGAGAACAGTACCAATCAGGCCATTCGCTCGGCCGCGACACTATTGCTCAGTGAGGCTTTACAAGAAACTGGAAGAACGGACGATGCAGCGAAATTACTGGTGCAGGGTCTGACCGAAAACGTACAGATCGCTAATAATCAGTAAGCCACTACCACCGGTCTGTCGGCGTCATCTGCAATTTTATGCGCTCAAGCCGGTTAGCCAGATCGGCTATCTGGGCCAGCGCTTCAGTACGCGCCTGACGCAATGAGCCATCACGTGGTGTGATCAAATGTTGGTGATCAAATTGCTGATAGGCGTTTTCAAATAACAGCTTACCAACAGAGGCCTCGGTCGTGATGCGTCTCTGGAGGTAGGCCTGCTTACCAAACGCCAGCGCTTGCGACAGACAGCTCTTGGCATCGATACCCTCATCGCCAGGTAAACGCGCCAAAATGCTGGCGACGATTCGATAGGATTCAACAAACGGCAGCAGCGCCGCACTGGCGACGTGAGGATGGAATCGCTGCAATAATTGTTGCGCGTCTGATTCCGATGCATTGATCCGTGTTTCCCAGTCGGGTTCGTACCGACGCAGTTCCGCATCAACAGAGGCATCAAACGCTAAGCGCGGCGCGTAGAAAAACTCGAACTTGAACAGATCACGAAGATAAGCCGCTTCTTGGCGCAGGATATTCGCGCGATTGTCTGGCGCTTCGATGGCCTTCATCAACGCCATTTCCGCAATTGCCTTCACGATAAAGTGATGGATCGTGGTGTTGCGGTAATAGCTCGCCTCGTGATGCTGTTCCGGCACGATCGTGTAGACAACGTCGGGCCCTTCATCGTAGCGTGTGATCAATCCATGATCGCCAAGAATATCGGCGAGT
>JBCCZN010000208.1:0-4429 GCA_039187375.1 Pseudomonadota bacterium | reverse complement strand
TACGCGGGGCCAGTCGCAATAAAGCTGTCTTGCGCGGTCACACGCGAGACCGCCGCCCGGCCCGACTCAATGAAAAACACCATCAATGCCTCTGACTGACTGCCAGTACGACGACACTCATCGACGATTAACACGTGCTCGCAATCGGCGGTCGCCTCCAGCAGGGCGGCCTCGGGCATGGGTGCCAACCAACGCATATCAATCACACGACTATTGACGCCATGGGTTTGAAGCTGGTGTTGAGCCTGCATCGACAAATGCATGCCATTGCCATAGCTAACAATCGCCAGTTGCGTGCCGTCTCCGTGCACCGCGACCGAGCCCAAATCCAGCCGATGGTCCATGCCCGGGTACTGGGTCATCCAAAGGCCATCGCCTTGTCTGTGCAAATCACGCATACCATACAGCGCAATCGGCTCGATAAACGCAATCACGCGCTGCTCCTCGCGCGCCAGTCGCACGCACTCGCGCAACATGCCGACAGCATCAGCTCCGTTGGAGGGACAGGCCACAATCAACCCAGGGATATCGCGCAGCACCGCCAGCGAATTATCGTTGTGGAAGTGGCCACCAAAGCCCTTTTGATAACCCAGCCCTGCGATCCGGATGATCATGGGATTGGTGAACTGTCCGTTCGAAAAAAACGGCAGCGTCGCCGCTTCACCGCGAACCTGATCCTCAGCATTGTGCAGATAGGCCAGGAACTGAATCTCGGGAATGGGTACAAAGCCGTTCTGGCCCATACCGATGGCTAAACCCAGAATCGACTGCTCATCCAGTAGTGTGTCGATCACACGTGCCGGTCCAAATCGTCTCTCGAGTTTTTGCGTGACGCCATAAACGCCACCTTTGCGGCCGATGTCCTCACCCATCAGCGTGATCTCAGGATAGGTGAGCATCAAATCGGTCAGCGCCAGATTGATCAGCTTCGACATCGGCTGCGGCTCGCTGAGCAGTCGCCAATCTCTGCCAAACAATCGCTGACGCAGATCCGCGTCCGGCGCTGGGATGGGACGACAAGTGCGTTTGGGTGGCACAACACTCGCCATCACATCACGTGCGGTAGCCAGGCTCGGCCGCTTGACGACCTCGTCGCGCAAACGCGCCACGCGTCGCTCGGTGTCGTCATAGACCTTCAAGGCCTCATCCGGCGTCATCGCACCGGCGTCGCGCAACTGCCGTACCGTGTGCAAAAGCGGGTCGTTGGCCTCCATCGCCTCAACCCTGGGTCGCGGCAAATAAGAGGTCACCACATCGGCGCCAGCGTGCCCGTACAAGCGAATCAGGTTTAAGTGAATGACTGCGGGCTTGCGATGTTCGCGCACGAAATCGACCGCTTGCCTGGACACGGCATAGGTGTCGTACAGATCGAGTCCGTCCGCAGCGAAATAGCGCAAACCCGGGCTGTTCTGCAGGCACGCTGCCACCCATCCCGGCGGGGTTGTCGTCGAGATACCGATGCCGTTGTCTTCACACACCAGCAGCAACGGCAAAGGCGAGGCCTGAATTGACGCCCAGCCGATGGCATTAATAGCACCCTGCGCCGTCGAGTGATTCAATGACGCATCCCCGAACGAGCACATCGCAATGTCATCCGGCACACACAGCGCGTGCTCCGGCTGGTAACGGCGCGTGGCACCAATGGAAAAAGCGGTGCCCACCGCCTTCGGCAGATGGCTGGCGATGGTCGAGGTTTGCGGCGGAATCATCAGCGTGCGCGACCCCAACACCTTATGACGCCCACCACTGATCGGGTCTTCCGATGAACAGGCGAATGAGAGCAACATATCCCAGGCCATATGCTGGCCTGGCACCTGGTCGCTTCTGGCAATCTGGAATGCCGCATCTCGGTAATGCAACAAGGCGATATCGCTGGGCTTGAGCGCGTGCGCAATCGCCGCCATACCCTCATGGCCGGATGAGCCGATCGTATAAAACCCCTGCCCGGATTGCTGCATCGCACGGCTGATGCGATCAAGCTGACGGCTTAATACCTGCGCACGAAACAACGAGACCGCATCGGTTGGGCTCAACGACGCATTGGGCGCCCGGCCGTCTGGTAAATCCCCGTCGGCCACACGACGACGGAAATTTTGATGTACGATTTCTACGCGGTCCACGGTCCCCCCCGACCCCGGCTGCCTGATGGCGTAGTGTAGTGCAGTTTCGATGCGAAGAATCAATGCGACAACACTTTTTGTTGGCCGAACCAGCGTGTCTTTTCGCGACCCGCTTCGGTGCGCACCGCAATGGCCATGATTGAAGCCATTGCCGTGAGCCGAACCTCGCCATTGGGGCGCTATGCCACCGGCGACAACTACACCGATTGTTTTAGCGTGCGGATCGAGGCGAGAGTCTCTTTGGAGCAGTTTCTGGCCGCGTTTTATGGCTCGCGCCTGTTTGCGCTCGAGCGTCGCTTTTTAGCCAATGCGCTGGGACATCGCTCGACCCAGGCAGATATCGATGCGCTGGCCGAGGGCTCGACGGATAAGTTCGCCGCCTGGCAGGTTGAATTTCGTGGTGATGACAACATTTTGCTGTGCGACGTCAGCGGTCGAACCCGCTCGTGGCTGAAGTGTCAGCCCGACCGTCGCAGCGCGACACCGGCGACCGCATTGATGTTCGGCTCAGCGGTACTGCGGCGTGAGGGTCACTCGTTTAAAGCGCGGCTATCGCGGGCACTGATTCGGCTGACCATCCCGCTACACCGGCTCTACGCGCGCGCACTGTTGCGCGCCGCTAAGAACGGCCTGAACGAATTGACTAAAAGGGAGACATAGACCATGCGCAAGTTCTATCTGGGTCTGGTCGGCTTGACGACTTTTGGCAGTATCTGTGATGTGCTGATTATTGGCGTTGCTATCGCCGTGGCCACACTGCAACCAGACATCGCCTGGAGCATCAGTGTCGACACGCTATTCCAGCAGTTCCTGAGCTTCATCTACTGGATCAAACAACTCGCCTATTGGGTACTGCCTGACAGCTTTGTACAGTGGGTATTCGCGCTGCCTGCGATACCGTATTTTGCGGTACGTCTGGTGATTAGTGTTGGCATTGGATGGTGGGCATGGCGCAAGGCCAAAGCACTGGCCACAGCGTCGACCCTATCCAATGCGACCGCGTCACCCTAGGCCGATAATGATGATCCGCTTCGTCCTCCCGACCATGCTGGTGCTGCTAACGACAAGCTGTGCCCAGCGCCCCCTGACACCGCAATCTACTGACACCGTCGCGACGCTGCCCAGCGCCGCCGAGTGGCTGGACTGCCTTCGCAAGACCGGCGGCACGATTGTCTCGGCGCATCGTGGGGGCCCGTACCCCGGCTATCCGGAAAACGCGCTTGAGACGATTCGCTTTGTGCTCGACCAAGCGCCAAACTTCCCCGAGATCGACATCAGCACCAGTGCCGACGGTACCCTGTTTCTGTTCCATGACGATGCGTTGGACGCGAAAACAACCGGCCGTGGTTTGGCGGCCAAGACATCTTGGGAGACGCTGCGATCACTGAAGTTGGTCGATGAGGCCGGCGCCATCAGCGCATTTAATCCCGTGACGTTAGACGATGCCTTGCGCGCGCTGACACCACACACGATCGTCGAGCTGGATCTTAAAGCGCCCACGCAAGCATCAGACATTGTTGCCGCAGTGCAGGCACAGAACCTGTCACATCGGGTCATTTATATCGCCTACAACCTCGAACAAGCACTGCAATGGCAAAGGCTGGACCCACTGGCCACCGTGTCGCTGTCGGTATTCAACTGGGAGGACTGGCGAGCAGTACAAGCGTCTGCAATTGACCTGACGCGCGCCGTCGCCTTCATGGCTTTTTCGGCGCCAGACCCGACGCTGATCGAAGCGTTACATGCCCGCGGCGTTGAGGTCATTTTCGGCACCCTGGGCTGGGAGAATTCCATCGACGATCAGATCGCTGCGGGCACCGCGCCCTATGATTACCGGGATCTGGCTGCGTTGGGTGTCCAGATCATCGCGACCGATCGACCGATTGAGGCGTCTGCCGACTTGCCGCCGACCCAATGTGGTGCACCCGCCGAGCCTTGAGCCAGTTCGCAGTATCGCAGCGGTGTTTCGACATATGATTCGGCGAAATAACAAACCAAGTCCGCCGCGTAACCATCATGAAGAAATTTGTTGTTGTCGCCAGCTGTCCAGAGCGCCTGGGTATCGTGCACGCGGTATCGGCGTTTTTTCTGCAAGCCGGTGTCTCGGTAGTAGACGCCGCACAATACACCGACCAGGACCAACAACGTTTTTACATGCGCTGGGAGTGCCAGTCAGACAGAACCGTTTTTGAGTCGATGGCGCAGTTGAGCGAGCAGTTCACACCCATCGCCACCCAGTTTGGTATGGACTTCAAAGTGTTTGATGCCAACGCCAAGACCCGCACCATTATTGCGGTATCAAAATTTGG
>JBCCZN010000207.1:0-4551 GCA_039187375.1 Pseudomonadota bacterium | reverse complement strand
TGTGCGCCAGCGCATGAGCGACATTCTGTCCAGTCTCACCGCTGAGTCGTTTGTGCCGTTTGAAACAATGTTCAGTCCGGAAGAGGGGCGCATGGGTGCGACCGTAACGTTCATTGCATTGCTAGAGCTGCTTAAGGAGCGCTTGATTGATGTCGTGCAAAGCGAGGCTTTCTCGCCTATTCACATACGCGGCACCAACGCTTCAAGCAGCGATGACGCACAACAGACCATAGCCAGTGTCGAACTGGAGGAAGACTAGGTGTCCAAAGAATTAGCCCCCGTTGATGTCACGCCACTGGCCAGTTTTGTCGAGTCAGCGTTGTTGGTGGCCGGCGAGCCATTGTCGATTGATCAATTATTGCGTGTCGCCAATGCACGTGACGGTGTTGATGCCATTGCGAAGGGCGATTTGCGCGAAGCGCTGAAGCAATTGACCGATGAATATCAAACCCGTGGCATTGATCTCGTAGAAGTGGCTTCTGGTTTTCGTATTCAGGTTGGCTCAGACATGGCCAAACAACTCGGTGGCTTGTTTGAAGAGCGGCCGCCGCGTTATTCACGGGCCTTTTTTGAAACGCTGGCGCTGATCGCCTATCGACAACCGGTTACGCGCGGCGAAATCGAAGATGTTCGTGGCGTCGCGGTCAGCGCCAATATCATCCGCAGCATGATGGAGCGCGAGTGGATTCGGGTTGTCGGTCATCGCGATGTGCCGGGCAAGCCAGCGATGTTTGGTACCACGCGAGCATTTTTGGATTACTTCAACCTGAAGTCTCTGGATGATCTGCCGGCTCTATCGGAACTGACTGATATTGAGAGCTTGAAGATCCAGCTGGACTTGCCGCAGGTTGAGGACGGCAGTTCAAACCCGCCGAAGATTGCGATGCAAGGGGCAGATGCGCAACACGCACCGGAAGATACACCGCAAGATGACATTCCGGCGCAAGTTGATTCGGCCCACGTTCAACCGGACGACACTGACACGGATGGCTGACAGGGCACAGAAGGTGTTGGCGGCTGCCGGCTACGGCTCGCGCCGCGGTATCGAAAAGCTGATTGCGGCGGGTGAACTGACCATCGATGGACGGGTTGCCAAGCTAGGCGATACGATCAGTGGTGGGGAGGCGTTGTGTCTGCGTGGCAAGCCAATCAGCATTGCCGAGAGCCAGTCGGCCCGACATCGCTATTTGATGTATCACAAACCCGCCGGCCAGGTTTGTACCCGCTCCGATCCGGAAGGGCGGCCGACGATATTTGATGCACTGCCGGAACCGGGACAACGACGCTGGATCAGTATCGGCAGACTGGACATTGCGACGACCGGATTATTGCTGCTGACAACCGATGGTGAGTTGGCCAATCGTCTGATGCACCCATCTTATGAGGTGCGTCGTGATTATGCCGTGCGTGTGGTCGGCGAACCTGGGCCGGATGTCATTGGTCAACTGCGTGAAGGCGTTATGCTCGAAGATGGCAAGGCATCATTTGCCGACATTCAGGCGGGCGGTGGAAGTGGCCTGAACCGCTGGTTTGATGTGAGTTTGCACGAAGGCCGAAATCGAGAGGTCCGGCGTATTTGGGAAGCGGTTGGATTTACTGTGAGCCGGCTGGTGCGAACAGGATACGGCCCGGTCGCGTTACCTGCCAGACTGGGTCGATCACGATTCCGTGATCTCAACGTTGCAGAGGTGAAGGCGTTGTATGCCGCTGTGACACTCGAGGTACCACAGACCGTCCTGAAGTTTTTCGCAAGCCGAAAACGTCAGGGAAAAAAACCGCAAGGCCGCCGGTTTCATCGTTAGCGGTCAGTTGCGATCATTGTGCATTGACGCTCAGACCGGTTGGACCATCAATATCAGCACACAAAAAATACAAAAAGGCCGGCGCTATTTGTTCCGGTGTCTTCAGAAGACTACGGTCTTCGGCCGGGTAGGCCTTTAATCGCATGCCTGTCTTGGTGGCGCCAGGGTTAACCACATTCACGCGTACGTTGGCGGTTTTGAGCTCATCCGCCAGCGTTTGCGCCAGGCCCTCGACCGCAAACTTGGATACCGCATAGGCGCCCCAGAAAGCACGCCCTTTGCGACCGACGCTGCTGCTGGCCAGCACAATCGCCCCATTGCTGCGTTTTAGCATTGGGATACAGACTTTGGTCAACGCGAATACGGCGTTGACGTTGACGTGCATCACCTGTTGCCAAATGGCGCCATCGTAGTCTTCGATTTCGGTCATATCGCCAAGAATGCCCGCACAGTGGACCAATCCATGCAAACCACCAAAATCGGTCTCGATCTGCTCTGCGAGCGATACATAGACACCACCATCCGCCTTGAGAAAATCGAACGGCACCACGACAGGCTTTGCGCAACCATTGGCGACAATCTCATCGTAAACCGCATTGAGTTTTTGCTCGCTACGTCCCTGCAAAATCACCGTTGCTCCGGACTGTGCAGTGGACACAGCGAGCGCCTTACCGATGCCGTCACTGGCGCCGGTAATCAACACAGTTTTTCCCGATAACGCATCGTTTGGTGCGCTAAACGCTTGCAGCGTTTTTGGCGAGGGTGCGGTCACGTCATTCTCCGTTGTGTGCTCTTTCTGGCTTGCCACCAAGCATCGATGCTTAGTCGCCATTGTGCACGAGGTTGGCCGGTGTTCAGAATCGAATCACTCATGCGTTGGATGGTCACGCCCAATGCCCGGTGCAATGGCGTGTCGTAGCGCTTCAGCATATCTGTGGTCGTCGTATCAAATTCTCTTCGTGTATTGGCGTCAATTTCATTGGGTGCCTCATCAATGAGGGCCAACAGATTGGCGCAGTTGCTGATGAAGCGGGCGGTGACGCGTTCGTGGCGTTGCGTGCCCTCAAACAAGGCGATCAACAATAGCGCGCCATATCGGCGAAACGCATCAATACGCCAATCAACAACAACTTCGATTGATTCGGAAGTGCCGCGGTCGAGCAATGTAATCCACTCGTGCGCAAGGCTCACGCTGTCGGTATCACTGAGACCGGTAGCGACGCAATGCAGCGTCAATGGGTGGCGTGCCGCACCCTGCGACCACCGTTCAAGCTCATCGCGCCACCACTGGCATTTGATCGGACGCACCTGCGGTGAGAGCGCTGCCACCGCGACGATTTCATCACGCAATGCCGCCGCCGCGAGGAACCGTTCACGTTGTGTCGGGTTGGCGTAGAGCAGACTTACCGCGAGGCAGCGGTCGGACAGCCCAGATGTGTCACTCATTCAGTGCTGTCATCGGGTTCAAAGGACGTCGCGCGAGCCGAAGTTTCAATCGGCTGCATCTCCGGCAGTGGTTTCTTGGCTTGAACGCCCAGCTCATTGAAGCGTCTGGCGCTGGGCAGGACACGTTGTTCCAGGGAGCCAACGGCTTTGTTGTAGGCTTTAACGCTGGCATCCAATCGCTTGCCGATGGTCTCGACATGTTCATTGAAAGTCACCAGCCGTCCATACAGGTCAACCGCGTGTTGTTGAATGTCGCGGGCGTTGTCTTGTAACACCAGTTGATTCCAACCATAGGCAATCGCCTTCAGCAAAGCGATGAAGCTGGTGGGTGTTGCAAGAATGATGTTATCGCGCAGTGCATCGTCGATCAGCTGTGGTCGTAGTTTGAGTGCCGCGCTCAGGAACTGATCGCCGGGAATAAACAAGATGACAAATTCAGGGCTATTTTCAAATTGTGACCAGTAGGCTTTCGAGGCGAGTTCCTTGATTCTCTCCTGTACCTTGCGAGCATGCTGGACTAGAAACGCATCACGTTGTTGATCATCTGCTGCTTCGACCGCGCTGAGATAGGCATCCAGAGGTGTTTTGACGTCGACGACCAACTCGCGCCGATCCGGCATGCGAATGATCAGATCGGGTCGCAGCATGGCACCCTCATCATCGCGAATCGTGCCTTGTTCAACGAAATCACAGTGCTCGACCATGCCTGCCATTTCAACCAGGCGTTTTAACGTCAGCTCACCCCATTGGCCACGCACTTCGGGGCGTCGCAAGGCGGTGGTCAGGTTGCGCGTCTCCTGCGCCAGTCCCTGTGTGAGCTGTTGTACGTTGGTCAGCTGTTCGGTGATGCCGCCGTAGGCAAGGTGGCGCGCTTTTTCGAGTTCATTGATCTGTTGCTCGCTGCGCTTGAGTGCCTGTTCGATCGGCTTCACCAGCGATTCGATCGCTTTTTCACGCGCTTCCAGTTGACCGTCGGCTTGCTGTTGCTTGTTGGCCAGGTGTTGTTCGGCAAGCTTCAGGAACGACTCGCTATTGTCGCGCATAGTCTTATGCGCCAGTTCGCCAAACGTGCCGGTCAACTGACTGGTGACCAGTGCCATGAGCGTGTTGCGTTCTTCCTCCAGCTCATCGCGGCCGGTTTGTTTTGCTTCCAGTGTGGCAATACGCAGGTCTTTCTCGCGCAGTGAAGGTTGCGAGAATATCCACTCCAGCAAGATGCCAAAGGCGATACCCAGCGCCAGTGCGATGATCAGCCAGAGCCACAAGTCGGGCTGCGCAGAGAGCGAGGCGAGCATTACGCGTG
>JBCCZN010000206.1:0-4563 GCA_039187375.1 Pseudomonadota bacterium | reverse complement strand
TATGGGTGCTTTTAAAGAGCCGCACGGCGGCAAACTGGTCGATCTGTACGTTGATGAAACACGTGCCGACGAATTGAAACAGGAAGCCAAGGAATTTCCGTCGTGGGATCTGACACCCCGTCAGTTATGCGATCTGGACCTAATGATGTGCGGCGCATTCTCGCCACTGGAAGGCTTCCTGGGTGAAGCGGACTACAACAGTGTGCGTGACAACATGCGCCTGGAGAGCGGTGTGCTATGGCCAATGCCGATCACCCTTGACGTTGACGAAGACTTCGCAGCTTCCATCAAGACCGGCGATACCGTTGCCCTGCGTGACCAGGAAGGCGTGATGTTGGCTGTCATCGACGTATCAGACATCTGGACACCCGACAAAGCGCTGGAAGCCAAGAACGTGTTCGGCAGCACCGACGACAAGCACCCGGCGGTCAACTACCTGTACAACCAGGCAGGCAAGGTGTACGTCGGTGGCAAGGTGCGCGGTATCGAGCCGCCGACCTTCTATGACTTCAAACTGCTGCGCGACACACCAAGCGAGCTGCGCGGTCGCTTCCGCAAGCTCGGCTGGCGCAAGGTTGTTGCATTCCAGACGCGTAACCCGCTGCACCGTGCACACCAGGAACTAACCTTCCGCGCCGCGCGCGAAGTAGAAGCCAACCTGTTGATTCAGCCGGTCGTCGGCATGACCAAGCCCGGCGATATCGACCACTTCACGCGCGTGCGCTGCTATCAGCACGTACTGGAAGAGTATCCCGAGCAGACCACAACGCTGAGTCTTCTGAATCTCGCCATGCGTATGGCTGGACCGCGCGAAGCGTTGTGGCATGCGTTAATTCGCAAGAACTATGGCTGCACCCACTTCATCGTCGGTCGCGATCACGCCGGTCCCGGCAATGACTCTGATGGCAACCCGTTCTACGGCCCATACGATGCGCAAGACCTGTTCAAGGAACACGAAGAAGAAATGGGCATCACGATGGTGCCGTTCAAGATGATGGTCTATGTCGAGAACAAGGCTGAATACATGCCGGCGGATGACACCGCACCGACCGATAAGGTGCTAAATCTGTCGGGTACCGAGTTCCGTCGTCGTCTGCGCGAAGGCCTGGAAATCCCTGAGTGGTTCTCCTACCCGCGCGTCGTCGAAGAGCTGCGCAAGGCGCATCCGCCAAAGGACAAACAAGGCTTTACTGTGTTCTTCACGGGTCTGTCAGGCTCTGGCAAATCAACCGTTGCCAACGCATTGATGGTCAAGCTGCTCGAGTCCGGCTCCCGCCCGGTCACGCTGCTGGATGGCGATGTGGTGCGCAAGAATCTGTCTAGCGAATTGACGTTCAGCAAGGAACACCGCGACCTGAACATTCAGCGTATCGGCTACGTTGCGAGCGAAATTACCAAGAACGGCGGTATCGCAATTTGTGCACCGATCGCACCGTATGCGGCGACGCGACGTTTGGTTCGTGAGATGATCTCTGCGACCGGCGGATTCATCGAAGTGCATGTTTCTACGCCGATCGAAATCTGCGAAGCACGCGATCGCAAAGGATTGTACGCGAAGGCACGCGCCGGCCTCATCAAGGGCTTCACCGGCATCGACGATCCGTACGAAGCACCGGTTGAGCCAGAGGTGAACATCAACACCGGCGAATTGTCCGCCGATCTGGCAGCGCACCGTGTCCTGATTACGCTCGAGAAACTGGGATACATCAAATAATGTCCGAACCGAAGCAGTACGCGTTCCACCGGCCGCACCCCTGGCATGGGTTGCAGCCGGGTCAGGACGCGCCCGAAAAAGTCAATGTCTTTGTTGAGATGACGCCGTTTGACGTCGTCAAATACGAGATCGACAAGGAAACCGGGTTCATTCATGTGGATCGACCGCAGAGAACCACGGCACAAATGCCCTGTCTCTATGGTTTTATTCCGCAGACGTACTGTGCAGAGAAGGTATCCGCACTGTCGCCGCGCGCCGAGCGCGGCGATGGTGATCCACTGGATATCTGTGTACTGAGCGAACGCCCGATTGCACGCGCCGAGATTACCTTGCGCGCCTGGGTCGTTGGCGGACTGAAGATGGTCGACAAGGGCGAAGCCGACGACAAGATCATTGCGATCCTCGAGGGCGATTTTGTACACGGCCATATTCGCGACATTAGCGACTTGCCCGATATCAGTATCGAGCGTATCCGCCATTACTTCATGACCTACAAAATGACGCCGGACAAGATGGACGCAGTCAAAGGTCTGGAGCCTTATGGCCGCGAGCATGCGCTTGAGGTCGTTGAGGCATCGCTGGAAGACTACCGGCGCCACTTCGGTGATCACTACGAGTACGCGTAAGCAAGGCGTGAGATAACTGCGACTTCAAAACCGCCTGCTTGTTCAGGGGAGGCGGTTTTTTTTGTGCCCCTACGTGCCGCGCAGCGAGCACCAGCACGTGAAATCTAACCGCCCTCGGTGTTTCCTGCCGGAGCGTAAACGCGAGCACCATCCGCTGTTTGGACCGCATAACGGAAGCGCTTGAACCCCTGGCCGACTCCTGCCGCACCATGGCGTCCGTCCATCGACATTGCGACCACCGCCCCACTAAACTGATAGCCACGATCCGTGATCCGCTTGATCGCCTCGCGAGCCGCTTCGTCCGGCTCCGCGCCCGAACGCATCAATTCTACCGCATGATACGTCGGCAAGAACCGCATCATGACGTCGCCATTGCCAGTCGCCACGGCCGCGCCGACGTTTTGATCGCCGTAGGCACCAGCACCCGGTATCGGCGAATCCCCGACTCGACCAGGAATCTTGAACTCACGCCCATTGGTTGAGCAGCCAACGCATAGGTCGCCATTATCATCGATTGCAATCGTGCCGACGGTGTCGTGACCATGAAGCGTATCGGCCACAAACGGCTCGTCACCAAATGCACTCGTTGGCTCATTGCGTGCGGCCCACTCCTCCCAAACCTTCTGCGAGCGCGCATTGGTCAGCGAGGTTTCATCAAACCCCATGCGAACCGCAAATCGCGTCGCGTCATCGCCAACGATCAGTGTGTGCTGGGTCTTCTCCATGACATGTCGCGCCACCGAGATCGCCCGCTTGACCCGCTTCAAACATCCCACCGCTCCGTAATCGTGGGTTGGCCCCCACATGATTTGCGCATCCAGTGTGGTTTCGCCAATTTCATTCGGCACGCCGCCAAAGCCGACCCAATATTCATCCGGCAACAGCTCCACATAATTGATGGCCGCTTCCACCGCGTCCAGCGCCGATGCACCCTCTGACAACTTGGCAAAGCCGACTTCGTTCGCACCCGGACCGAAATCCCAAGTGGTCAGAATCTGTGGACCAGTTGCGCGATTCGCTGACGTCGCTTTAGTGGCCGCCGCACGTACCGATGGCATTAAGCTACCCAGCGCAGCACCGCTAGCCAATAGTCGTAACAACTGCCGCCGCGCCGCGTTTGTGGATTTGTTTTTCATGTGCACCGACACCTGGTTAGCCATCCATCGAGGGCCATCAGTCTAGCAGATGCGTATGCATCGCTATGTCAGTCAATGGTATCCACCGATTGCTGCGGCTCGCAGGCAAAAAATAAGCCCGCGTGGTTGGGCGACCACGCGGGCTCTAACCGCAGCGCAAGGGAGAAAAGAGCGCTGCGTACCTTCCCCCTACCTAGGGATCATCGTTCATGATCACGTTGCCGTTTTCATCCACTGAAAGCAGGCTACGTGCACGAACTGTTTCTTCGTCTGTCCATAGATAACCGCGAGCGAACACCTCATCGGTCCATAGATAACCTCGGGCGGAAACCGTCTCGTCAGTCCATAGATAGCCGTTGGCGCTCACGCCACTGATCGTGCCAGTGTTTCCGCCGGCCGCATTCCAGCTCGAGCTACCGTGATAGAGACTTGCGTTCGACCAGTGCGGATGACCCCATAACGCAGCGGTGCTTTCAATCAACAAGGCTCCAGAGGTCGACTGCTGCACCAACGGTGACAAGGCAGGACGGTGCATGACACCGGTCTGTGTCATCGCAGCCATGATATCCAGCGTGCCCGCACCGACAGACGTCAGGTCATCGTTGACGCGCCGTGCTGAGCGCATCAGTCGCGCCTTGATCGTATCCGGGCTTAGATGGGGCTCTTTCTCCAACATCAGTGCAGCGGCGGCGGCAACCATCGGTGCTGCCATGCTAGTGCCGGACATTTCCAGATAGGTACCCGCGCAGTACCGATCACAAGCACGTTTGCGCCACCACAACCAGCGCGCCAATTGCGAGTTGCCGTCGACCGCTGCAACGACACGATTGCCCGGCGCCATCAGATCAGGCTTCAGAACATGGTCCCCAGCGGACGGACCGCGTGATGAGAACGACGAACGACGGTCATCCGAGAAGTTGTGACCTGTGCCACGATCGGAAATCGAGCCGACCGTAATCGCCTTACGCGAGTTGCCCGGGCTATTGATCGTCATATTGCCCCACAGACCACTGTTGCCCGCTGCGACGACCACTACGAAACCGGCATCCCACAATCGATCGACGGCAGCCACCATCGGATCGGTTGT
>JBCCZN010000205.1:0-4595 GCA_039187375.1 Pseudomonadota bacterium | reverse complement strand
GCCGTCGCCATACGGCCAATCTCGGACGGATCAAAATCGTCGACTGCGACGATCTCGGCGACCGCTTCGTGGTACTTGATCAGTGCATCGCCCTCGCGACGATCCAGAAGCCCGATGTCCAGTGCTTCCTCAATCTGCAGCGGCAGATAATCAGACTTCAGCGTGCCGTCCTTGTGTGCATCGCGCAGCTTGCGCTCCAGCGGCTCGACGGTGATTGCCTGCTCCAAAGCCGATTGCAGCATGCCCAACGGATTGGTCGGGATCTGCTCACGATAGGTTTGCGCACACAGACGATCACGCGATGCGGTCGGGTTGATCATCAGCTCAACGATGTCCTTGCCGATGCGATCCGATGGTGCGGAATAGGTGCGACCACGCGGGAAAATCAACGCGCGCAGCAACCAGGCCACCGGACGGTTCGGGAAGTTCTGCAGGAATTTGTGCAATTGTTCCTGTGCCTGATACATCAAGCTGCGCACCGACCACTCGACCAGCGGCAAATCCGCCGGCTGGCGACCCTGATCTTCATAGTGTTTGAGCACACAACTGGCGAGATACATATAACTGAATACATCACCCAGGCGCGCCGACAGGCGTTCCTTGATTTTCAGTCGACCGCCGAGCGTCAACATCGCAAAGTCCGAGGTCAGTGCGAACGCGGCGCTATAGCGGTTGATGTTCTGGAAGTAGCGCTCGGTCGGCCCCTGCAGCGGGACGGTCGAGAACTTGGCGTGCGTCAGTGCCATCACGAACGCGCGTGCCGCATTGCTGATGGCATAGCCGATATGACCGAACAGCGCCTTATCGAATTCGATCAATCCGCGTGCCTCGTCTTCATCCTGCGCTGCATGCAGCTCCCGTAGTACGAACGGATGGCAACGAATGGCGCCCTGGCCGAACACGATCAGCGAGCGTGTCAGGATGTTCGCGCCCTCGACGGTGATCGCGATCGGGATCGCCATGTAGCCACGACCGAGGTAGTTGCGCGGGCCCATCATCACGCCCTTGCCGCCCTGCACGTCCATGGCGTCATCGGTGACTTTGCGTGCTAGCTCGGTGCAGTGATATTTCAGCACGGCGGAAGGCACAGCCGGTTTTTCACCCTCGGTGATGGCGCCGGCGGTGACATCGACCGCGGCATTCATAATGTAGGTGTAGCCGGCCATCCGCTGGATCGCCTCGCCCACCCCTTCAAACATACCGATCGGCAAATTGAACTGTTTGCGCACGCGCGCATACGCACCGGTTGCGTAGACTGCGCCCTGACCGCCACCAGCGCCGCTCGACGGCAGCGTGATCGCACGCCCGACCGACAACAGCTCGACCAGCATCTTCCAGCCTTTGCCGGCCATTTCCGGGCCACCGATGATGTAATCAAGCGGTACGAACACGTCCTTACCGCTGGTCGGTCCATTCATGAACGGCACGTCCAGTGGCAGGTGACGACGACCGTGTACCACGCCCGGCGTGTTGGTCGGAATCAATGCGGCGGTGATGCCATAGTCGTCGGCATCGCCGATCAGGTGATCGGGATCATACAGTTTGAACGCAAGACCCAGCACCGTGGCGACCGGCGCGAGCGTGATGTAGCGCTTGTCCCAGTTCAGCTTGATGCCAGTGATTTCCTTGCCTTCCCACATGCCTTTGCAGACTACGCCCGAGTCGATGATCGACGCGGCATCCGAGCCGGCTTGCGGTGAGGTCAATGCAAAACACGGGATCTCGTCGCCGCTGGCAAGTCCTGGCAGATAACGTTTTTTCTGCGCATCGGTGCCGTAGTGCAACAACAGCTCTGCTGGTCCCAGCGAATTCGGTACACCAATGGTTGAGGCGACGACGGTGCTGCGGGTTGAGAGTTTTTTCAGGATTTGCGCGTTGGCATACGGCGAGAACTCCAGACCGCCGTAAGCCTTGGGAATGATCATCGCAAAAAAACCGTTCTTCTTGATGTAGTCCCAGATCTCCGGCGGCATGTCGCCGCGTTCATGCGTGATGTGCCAGTCGTCGATCATGCGACACAGTGTCTCGGTCGGCCCGTCGATAAACGCTTGTTCCTCGGCGCTCAAACGGGGCGGTGACATCGACATCAATCGGTTCCAGTTCGGCAGACCGGAGAACAGCTCGCCGTCCCACCACACGTTGCCCGCTTCCAGCGCCTCGCGCTCGGTGTCGGACATCTGCGGCAGCATGCCGCGATAGACCTTCAACAGTCGATCGGTGATTTGTTCACGCCGGAAGTCTTCAAAATTCAGCACGAACAGGCCGGCGACACCCAGCCACAACAGCGCCTGGATAATGAACGGCGTATCGGACAACAACTGCAACACCAGCACACCGATCGCGGCGGCAATCGTTGCGGTACGCAGATCAACCCGCTTGTAAGCGAGCGTCAGCGCACCGCCGACCGTAAACAGAATCCAGAACAAACTAATTATGATGTCCATTGATGCTCCTTTCGCATCCGTCTCGTTGGGGCTTCGTGTGCTCGCTTAGAGCAGCGACTCGATCGCAGCGCGTTCTTCGCGCAGCTCCTGCTCGGTCGCATCCATCAGCGCGCGACTCTGCTCGCTGATCTCAAGCCCCTGCACAATTTCATATTTGCCGCCGCTGCAGCTCACCGGGTAGGAATAGATCACGCCCGGCTCGATGCCATAGCTGCCGTCTGATGGCACGGCCATGCTGACCCAACTATCGACGGGTGAACCCAGCGCCCAGTCACGAATGTGGTCAATCGCCGCAGAGGCGGCTGAGGCCGCAGACGATGCGCCACGCGCCTTGATAATAGCGGCGCCGCGTTGTTGCACTGTAGGAATGAAATCGCCGGTCAGCCAGTCGGCGTCAACCAGATCGGTGGCCGTCTTACCGCCCACACTGGTGTGGGTGACGTCCGGATATTGGGTGGCTGAGTGGTTGCCCCAGATGATCAGGTTTTTGATGTCGTTGACGTGGGTACCGGTCTTTTGCGCCAGCTGTGCCATGGCGCGGTTGTGGTCCAGTCGCGTCATCGCGGTGAAGTTCTCGGCCGGCAGGTCCGGTGCGTTGGACTGCGCGATCAGGGCATTGGTGTTGGCGGGGTTGCCGACCACCAGCACCTTGCAATCGCGGCTGGCGTTGTCATTCAGCGCTTTACCCTGAGCGGTGAAGATTTTCGCATTGGCTTCGAGCAGATCCTTGCGCTCCATGCCCGGTCCGCGCGGCCGCGCCCCGACCAGCAACGCATAGTCGGCATCTTTAAACGCCACATTGGCATCGTCAGAGGCAACAACTCCGGCCAGGGTCGGGAATGCACAATCGTCCAGCTCCATGACGACGCCTTTGAGCGCGTCCATTGCCGGCGGGATCTCCAACAATTGCAAAATGATCGGCTGGTCGTTGCCCAGCAGTTGGCCCGAGGCAATACGGAAGGCGAGTTGGTAGCCGATCTGGCCAGCGGCGCCGGTGATCGCAACGCGTACAGGTGCTCTCATCAAGGATTCCTTTAATCTGGTGTTTCGTCCCGCTGCGCATTATCCCACAGGTGGGAGTTTGTTGCATTGCAGCAATTGCGCATTAGGTTAAATGCCCGATCAAGGACTTGCGTTCTTGGGTTTTGGTGTTATAGTTGACTACAACACTAACGCAGAGGAAGCACTGATGAATCGCCCAAGCGCGCAACTGGAACCGTCAAATCGTCGTGAAAGACAGGGAAATGTCTGGAGTGGCGCCGTTGCGATGGTCCTGTTAGGCATGTTGGCTGTTGCGCTGATTTCCAGCGAAATGGACACTGACGATGATCGTAGCCGCGCGCCGGCGGTGAGCGCGATCATCGCTGGCCAGTAGGCCGGTTGCCAAAGCCGGATTGATCTGACTGAATGGCTGTACCTGAGCAAACAAAAAATTGGAGCTTGATGGACCCGAACTGGAACGATGATCTGCCGATTTACCGGCAGTTACGGGATCGGGTCGTCGCCATGCTGCTCGAGGGTGTGCTGGGCGAGGGTGACGCGCTGCCGTCTGTGCGTAGCGTTGCCGCAGAATATCGACTCAACCCGCTGACGGTTCTGAAGGGCTATCAGGAGCTGGTCGACGAAGCGCTGGTTGAAAAGCGTCGTGGCCGCGGCATGTTCGTGCTGCCCGGGGCGCGGGAGCGCTTGCTCAGCGAGGAAAAAACGCGGTTCCTCGAAAAACAATGGCCTGACATTCTTGCCACCATCGAGCGGCTCGAGCTTGATCCCGGTGAGTTACTCAATGCGCGCCACACGAAACAAGATTCCGAATAGTCCTACGTTTTGGGGGAAGCAATGACCGCACTGGTTGAGGCCCGCGCCGTCAGCAAGCATTACGGCAAGCTACGCGCTGTCGACGATGTCAGTTTCAATATTGAACCGGGTCGAATTGTCGGCCTGATCGGCCCCAACGGCGCTGGCAAGACCACACTGCTAAAGGCGGTTCTTGGCCTGACCGGCTTTGATGGTCAGCTCAGCGTGTGCGGCCACGACCCGCGCAAGGATCGCCGCACACTGATGCACGATGTCAGCTACGTGGCCGATGAGTCGCCTCGACGAAATCCAGAAGCTGCGAGACGCGAATCCAACGCGGCAGCACCGACACATCGG
>JBCCZN010000204.1:0-4646 GCA_039187375.1 Pseudomonadota bacterium | reverse complement strand
GATATCGAAGCGATGACCGAATGGAAGTGGGTCACGATCCAACTGTAATACAAGATAAAAAAGGTCTCGCAATGAACGAATTTCATCACGGTTGGAAAGCACTGGTTGCCGCCACGATCGGCACAATGTGTGGATTGATCACGATTACCAACTATTCGCAGGGCTTCATGGTTGGTCCAGTGATTAGCGAATTCGGATGGTCGCCGCCGCAGTTCTTTCTGAGCTTTACGATCATGATGTGTGTCGGCATGGTCGCCGGTCCCCTGGTCGGTCAAATGGCCGAGAAGGTTGGACTGCGGACACTCGGCATCGTTGGCTTGATCGGGCATTGCCTGGCGTATTTTCTGATCTCCTTCAACAATGGCTCGCTGGTACTGTGGTATCTGAGTTTTGCTGCGTTATCCGTGCTGGCGGCGGGTTCGCTGCCCATTATCTGGACTGCGGTGCTGAACAGTTGGTTTCAGGAACATCGTGGCAAGGCGATCGGCATCACCATGGCAGGCACCGGTATTGGTGCATTTATCCTGCCGCAGGTGGTTGAGTTTTGTATTGCGAACTATGGTTGGCGAGCGGCTTATCGCGCCGTCGGATTAGGCGCATTGGTGCTCTCGTTGCCGGTTGTCATCGCGTTCTTTAGAGAGAATCCAGCGGCTACCCGTGACTCGACCGATAGCAAACAGCCCGATATCAGCTGGGGCAGTACGCGTGCCGAGGCGCTGGGTTCGGTTAAGTTCTGGATTCTTGGTGCAGTGTTGTTCGTGACCGCTTTGGTGATCGTGGGGCTACTCTCGAACTTCGAGCGCATCATGAGCGAGCAAGGGCTGGCGCGATCGGATATCGCAACCATAGCCGCGGTGATGGGTTTGACCGTGATCGTCGGCCGATTATTGGTCGGCGCATTGGTGGACCGTTTCTGGGCACCGGCGGTCGCATGCTGTTTCATCGCCATGCCGGTGTTTGCCATGTTCATGCTGCTGAATGTCGATGTCACGATTCAGATCGGATTCGCTATCGGCATCCTGATCGGGCTGGCTGCCGGGGCTGAGCTGGATATGCTCGCCTATCTCACCGGGCGTTATTTCGGTCCGGCGCATTATCCAGCGATCTTCGGTGCGATCTATGCATTTTTTACCGTAGGTGCGGGCGTTGCGCCGCCAATTTATGGTGCACTGGCACAGCAGTTTCAGGGCTATGCAACGGTAATGATGATTTCGATTGGTCTTTTGCTGCTGTCCATTGTGTTGTTTCTGGCATTGGGCAAATATCCAAGAGCCATGTCACATGAGGTGAGTTGATGCCGCTCGAAAAACCCTATCTCGATATTCCCGGCACCACCGTGTTCGATTCGGACATGGCGCGCACCGGCTATCACATGAATCAGTTTTGTATCTCGTTGATGAAGGCAGAAAATCGGGAGCGTTTTCTCGCTGATGAGCGCGCCTATCTGGATGAATGGCCGATGAGCGAAGCACAAAAAAAGGTGGTTATGGCACGCGACTATCTGGGCATGCAATCGCTTGGTGGCAATGTCTATTATTTTGCAAAGATGTTTTTTACCGACAAGAAAAGCGTCTTGTACGGCTCATCGACGATGGCGCAAATGTCGGAAGACGAATACAAGCAGATGATGATCGACGGTGGTCGTCCTCTGGAAGGCAATCGCTTTATCACGGAGAAGGATGATGGCTAGAGTCACCGCAGGACTCACAACCTCGCACGTACCGGCGATCGGTGCGGCCATCGATCTGGGCAAAACTGGCGAGGATTACTGGAAGCCCTTGTTCAAGGGCTTCGAGTTCTCGAAGCAGTACATGCAGGACAATATGCCGGATGTGGTGTTTCTGATTTATAACGACCATGCGTCGGCTTTCGATTTGTCGATGATCCCGACGTTTGCGATCGGCTGTGGTGAGTCGTATGAAAGCACTGATGAGGGCTGGGGGCCGCGACCGGTGCCGACGGTCAAGGGTGCGCCGGATCTTGCCTGGCACATTCGCCAGCATGTCATTCAGGATGATTTTGATCTCACTACCGTCAATGAAATGTCCGTCGACCACGGCTTTACTGTGCCGTTGTCCTTGTTGTTCGGACAACCGAAAGAATGGCCTTGCCTGGTGATTCCGTTCGCGGTCAATGTCATCGTCTATCCCCCCCCCTCAGGCAGACGGTGCTTTGAACTGGGCAAGTCCATTCGCCGAGCCATCGATGCGTTTGACGACGATATCAATGTACAGATCTGGGGCACCGGCGGTATGAGCCATCAGCTGCAAGGGCAGCGAGCTGGTTTGATCAATTCAGAGTTTGACCATCAGTTCATGGAAGACCTGATCCACCGACCGGCGGAGCTGGCTGAGATGCCGCATATTGACTATCAGCGTGATGCAGGTTCAGAGGGTATTGAGCTTGTGATGTGGCTAATTATGCGCGGTGCGATGAACGCCAAGGTTCGTGAGGTGCATCGCCATTATCATGTGCCGGCTTCCAGCACGGCGGTTGGTCATCTGATTCTCGAGAACGCATAAGACTATGGCTATCGCAGTGAAGCAGGTTGATCGTTCCCAGTTGTCGTTGGCGGATGAGTTCGCCCGTTTGGGGGTTGCCACGTTACACGAAGCGCAGGGTCGCCACGGTCTGCTCGGTCGTCACCTGAGTCCGATCTATCGTCCTGCCAGTATCGCCGGCACGGCAGTGACCTGCGAGGTCGCGCCAGGCGATAACTGGATGATTCATGTGGCTGTTGAATTATGTGAGCCAGGTGATGTGTTGGTGATCACACCAACCAGTCCCTGTACTGACGGATATTTTGGCGATTTGCTGGCGACCTCGTTGCAGGCGCGTGGCGTCAAGGGCCTGGTGATTGATGCGGGCGTGCGTGATATTGCGACCCTAACGCAGATGCAATTTCCCGTTTGGTCGGCCGCCGTCTCAGCGCAGGGCACGGTTAAAGAGACGATTGCCAACGTCAACACCACGATTGTTTGCGCCGGTCAGACGGTGCGACCGGGTGATCTGGTTGTCGCTGACGATGACGGTGTGGTCGTTGTACGCAAGGAACAGGCGCAGGAGGTTTATGCGGCAGCGCAACGCCGCGAGGCCAATGAAACCGAAAAGCGTGCCCGTTTCGAAGCGGGCGAGTTGGGATTGGATATTTACAATATGCGCGCGCGTCTCGAGGCCAAGGGACTGAAATACGTGGAGTCCGAAGACGAATGACGCAGCGTGGCGTACCCGCGGTGGTCATGCGAGGCGGCACATCCAAAGGGTTGTATTTTCTTGAATCGGATCTGCCAGAAGACGAGGCGCAGCGAGACCAATTTCTGTTACGCGCGATGGGTTCGCCCGATGCACGTCAAATTGATGGCATGGGCGGTGCACATCCACTGACCAGCAAGGTCGCGGTCGTTCGACAATGCGCAGACAGTTCTGCTGATATCGATTTTCTGTTTTTGCAAGTCGTTGTCGACAAGGCGCAGGTGTCCGATGGCCAGAACTGCGGCAATATTTTGGCAGGCGTTGGACCCTTCGCGATAGAGCAGGGACTCGTTGACGCCGACTTCCATACCACCCGCATTCGCATTCGGATGTTGAATACCGGCGGTATTGCGATCGTTGATGTCCCCACGCCTAAAGGCCAGGTGATCTATACCGGCGATGCACACATTGATGGCGTACCCGGTTTGGCCGCGCCTATCTACATCGATTTCGCAGACGTGGCCGGCTCCAGTTGCGGCAGTTTACTGCCGACCGGCAACGCTCAGGATGAGATCGACGGCGTCGCTGTGAGTTGCATCGACAATGGCATGCCGGTTGTCGTTATCCGGGCAGTCGATTTGGGTGTTACCGGTTACGAATCGCCTGAAGCATTGGAAGCAAACGGTGAATTGAAATCGCGGATCGAGTCAATTCGATTGCAAGCAGGTCGTTTAATGAACCTTGGTGATGTGACCGGTGCGACGACGCCGAAGATGAGTCTGGTTGCACTGGCACAATCGGGAGGCACCATCGCCACACGCACGTTTATCCCGCACCGGGTACATCGATCGATTGGTGTTTTGGGCGCCGCAAGTGTTGCCGCTGCGTGTCGGATACCGGGCAGTGTTATTGACACGTTGATTGAGGATGGGGGGAATGACAACGTGAGTGTCGAACATCCCAGTGGGCGCTTTGACGTGGAGATTACCGTCGAGCAAGAAAATGGTGTGTTGTCTGTCGAACGATCGGCACTGCTGCGCACGTGCCGGAAATTGATGAGTGGTAGCGTTTTCGTGCCCGAGGATAGTTGAACGATGTTGATCATTGATTGTCATGGCCACTATACGACGGCGCCATCACCGCATCAGGATTTTCGCAAGGCGCAATTGGATCGATTGGATAATCCGTCGTTAGAACCACCAGAACCCGCAAAGATCACTGATGCAGAGATTCGCGACACGATCGAGCAAAATCAGTTGCGCTTGTTGAAAGAGCGCGGTGCCGATTTGACGATTTTTTCGCCGCGTGCCTCGGCGATGGCGCATCACGTTGCAGACCGCGAGACATCCTTGACCTGGGCGCGAGCGAATAACGATCTGATCCGTCGTGTGGTAGACCTTTACCCTGAGTATTTTGTCGGCGGTGCACAGCTGCCCCAGATTGCCGGACAGCCG
>JBCCZN010000203.1:0-4652 GCA_039187375.1 Pseudomonadota bacterium | reverse complement strand
GCGCACTGAAGTTTGGCAGGACACGGTGCGCTCATGTGTCGTCAGGTCGTAATCAAACACCGTTGCCGGTGTGGTCATCGATTCATACTCGAAGCGCAGCGCCGGCGCATCAAACATGATGTTGTCGCGCAGGCCGGTCAACCACGCCGGATCATCGAACTCGATCTCATGCGTGGCCCCACTGGCTCGATCAATAACGCGATAACCTGTCAGTCCATCACGCTTGAATTGCAGCACAATCGCGTGCTTGAAGAGCTGAAAATCCTCGAGCAGTTCGCTCGGGTTGTGCGCCGAGATTTCACGCCAGGCGTCAATCGGCGTCCCGGGCGCCTGCGTTGCCATCAGGCAGAAGTTTTTCGCCTCACGATTGCTGATGACATAGAACTGCTCACCATCATGATCGAGGTAATATTCATGGCCACGGCGGCGCGCCAAAAACACCTCGGGCTGACGCAATGGCTCGCTGGTTGGAATCAGATGAATCTCGGTCGTTAGCGTGCTGACCGACACCAGTTGCACGTACGCTTCCGTGCAGGTGCCGCTAACATACACCGCAAATGTGTCGTCTTGCTCCTGCCAGACCGGGTGCGCGTTTTGCGTCTGACCATGTAGCAATACCTCGAACGGTCGTAGCGTTTCCGGGTCATTACGCACGGCAAACACATCGCTGCAATCAGCGTTCCAGATCGCACCGGGCGACATGCCCGGCAGCGGCTGCGCTATGGACTCACCACTGCCAATCTCAATGCAATGTAGTGTGTACTGGCGCCTGCCGACCGTGTCGATAGCGTACGCCACGCGTTGATGATCCGGGCTGACCTCAACGCCGCTGACCGCGCAGTAGTCATGTCCTTGCGCCAGTACATTGACGTCAAGAATGATCTGTTCATCGGCATCCATCGAACCGAGTCGGCGCGCGTAGATTGGATACTCATGACCGGCCTCGTAGCGGGTGTAGTACCAATAATCACCATCGCGATACGGCGCGCTGAGTTCATCTTCCTTGATGCGCCCGCGCATCTCCGCATACAGCGTTTTTTGCAACGCATCGGTCGGTGCCATCAGCGCATCGGCGTAGTCGTTCTGCGCGCGCAAGAATGTCAGCACCGCTTCGTCATCGCGCTGATGTAACCAAAAATAGGGATCCTGCCGTTCATCGCCGTGGCAGGTGTGTACGTGCGGCACCTGTCGTGCAATCGGTGCAACAGCCGTGCGATCAAAGACCATGTTGTACTCTCGTGGTGATCAGAACCGCAGCAGTGCCGAACCCCAGGTGAAGCCGCCACCGAAGGCCTCGAGCAACAACAACTGACCGGGCTTGACGCGACCGTCTTTCACCGCGGTATCCAGCGCCATCGGCACCGACGCCGCTGATGTATTGCCGTAATCCTGCACGGTCAGCACGACGCGCTCCATCGGCATGGCCAGGCGTTTGGCCGTGGCCTTGATGATACGAATATTCGCCTGGTGGGGAATCAACCAATCGATCTCGGACTGATCGATATTGTTGGCGTCCAGCGTCACATCGACGATGTGTTCGAGTGTCTTCACCGCAACTTTGAATACTTCATTGCCCGCCATCTGGATGAATGCCTCACCCTCGAGCATCTTGTCGAGCCCTTTGGACGGCCCGGTCGGAATCTTCAGCAAATCCCGATAGCGCCCATCGGCACCCAGATGGGTGGAGATGATGCCCATCTCTTCGTCCGGCTTCAGGATGACGGCACCGGCACCGTCACCAAACAACACACAGGTATTGCGGTCTTCCCAATTGGTGACACGCGTTAACGTCTCAGCACCGATTACCAGCGCGCACTTGGCGATGCCGTTTTTCATGTATTGATCGGCGATGCTCAGCGCATAGATAAAGCCGGTGCATGCCGCTTCGACCGATATCGACGGACAAGCCGCAATGCCCAGCTCTTCCTGAATCAGGCAACCGACGTTGGGAAAAATCTGATCGGGTGTGGTTGTGCCAATCACGATGAAGTCGATCTCATCCGGGCTCACGCCAGCCGATGCCATCGCATCACGCGCCGCATTGGCTGCGAGCATGCTGGTGGTTTCACCCTCTGCCGCAATCCGCCGTCGCTCGATGCCAGTACGGGTGCGAATCCACTCGTCACTCGTATCGACCATTCGCTCCAGATCCTGGTTGGTCAGTATTTTCTCCGGCACGTATCGTCCGGTACCCGCTATGCGTGAATACATTCAGGCAGCCTCGCTCTTAAGCCCGCGGCGAACCGCCTCGGGTACATTCTCTGCCAACTCCATGATCGTGGTCTCGATCGCATGGCCAAACGCCACCTCGTCCGAACCCCCATGGCTTTTAACTACAATACCACCCAATCCGACGAGACTGGCACCATTGAACTTGCGTGGATCCAGACGCTTACCGACATCGTTCAATACCGGGCGAGCCAACAGCGCCTGTAGCTTGCTGAGCCAGCTTTGCAAAAATGACTCGCGCATGCGATGGCGCACCAGATTGGCGGTGCCCTCCATCGTCTTCAGCGCCACATTGCCGGTGAAGCCGTCAGTGACCACCACATCGACCGCCGGGTCGAACAGGGTGTCGCCCTCAACGAATCCCGCGAAATTCAGATGACTGTCTGCCAGTCGCTCGGCCGTATCGCGTACCACCTCATTGCCCTTACCGGCTTCCGAACCAATATTGAGCAGGCCGATCGTCGGTGATTGTTTTTCCAGCAGATTGGCGGCAACGACGCTGCCCATGACGGCGAATTGATAGAGCTGATCGACAGTGCACTCGCTGTTGGCGCCGACATCCAACATGAATGTGCGACCGTCGCGCGCCGGAATCTCCGCCATGATGGCCGGGCGATCGATGCCGGGCAGCATTTTCAGCACAATGCGCGACAGCGCCATGAGGGCACCGGTATTGCCGGAGCTAATGCAGGCATCGGCGTTGCCATTGGCAACCTGTTCCAGTGCAACGCGCATCGACGAGGTCTTTTTGCGCCGCAGCGCAACAGCCGGTGAATCATCCATCTCGATGACTGAATCGGCACCGACTAGTTCGACACGCTGGCGCAGGTCAGCCGGCCAGGATGACAGCAGATCAGAGAGCTGATCGATCAGGCCGACCAGCAAAATGTGTAATGACGGGTGTTGAGTCAGCGCCTGATGACAGGCGCTCACAATAACAGCCGGACCGCGATCGCCGCCCATCGCGTCAATCGACAGACGCATAGTTAGCCCGACGCGCCGCGATCAGTGCGGATGCCGAGGCGTGAGCGCGACAACTAGTCCTCGTCGTCTTCGATGACCGGCTGTGCGATCACCTGCTTGCCGCGATAGAACCCATCAGCACTGACGTGGTGACGTAGATGCGTCTCGCCCGTGGTCGGCTCGACCGACAAGGTCTTGCCCTTGAGTTTGTCTTGTGAGCGGCGCATGCCTCGCGTAGACGGTGTGCGACGGCTTTTTTGTACAGCCATGGTGTGAACTCCAGTTTTAATCCATCGAAGGGCTTACTCGCCCTTCATCAATCCGGCCAGACCCGCAAACGGGGTCTGGGTTAATTCTTGTTTGTCTGCAGCACCAATCTGGCTCGCCAGCGCGCCGCAATCCTCTGCCGATGCATGCGCGACCACCATCGGCAGCGACAACAACACCAGCTCTTCAATAAAGGGCCCCAACGCCAGCGACTCGCCATCGTGGTCCCATCGTTCGTACTCCTCGGCCACCGCATCCAGTGCATCGACCGGTGCGTCCGAGCGGCATAGCGCCAACGAGATCGACTGCGACACGTTGACCGGCGCCAGCTCCAGACAACGCTGGCAGACCAGCTCGCACTCGAACCGCAACTCGCCAGTGAGCGCCACAAATCTCGGCTCTCGGTGCTGCGACAAGGCGAGCGTCAATGACCCCGTGCCGGGCCTGGGTGTGGCATTGCCTACCGCATCCGAAGCTGCCTCAGCGATTAATCCAGTGAGCCCCGGCATGCTCGATGAGTCAAACTCGCCTGAAATCGGCTCGCGATGCCCGACGGCATCGGCAATCTCTACCTCAATGCCCGCAACATCACCCATAGCCGAGCAATGATAAGGATGCTTCAGATCACTGTCAAAGCCTTAAGTCTGCAGTTATGAGGCTCGAAACACCGCGTCCATCGCGGTTTCAAAGTCCTCGGGCAATGGCGCGGTGAACATGCGCTCACCCCCGTGCTCGTCGGCGAACGCAATCGACTGTGCGTGCAGGCACAGCCGCCCTGCGCCGAGGCGCTTTAGTCTGCGGTTGTCATCCGGATCGCCATAACGGCTGTCACCAACAATGGGATGGCCGCGATGCTGCAAATGCACCCGAATCTGGTGCGTGCGGCCAGTCTGAGGATGGACGGTGACCAAGGATCCGGCCTTGCGCATCTCGGTCGGCATCACTTTGGTCAACGAGGCCTTACCGGCCTTCGAGACGACCACATGTCGCTCGCCACCGCGGCGCTCATTGACCGCCAGCGGCGCGTCGATATCAATCGTGCCAAGCGACCAATGACCGACTACCAGCGCCTGATACACCTTGCTGACACGCCCCTCACGAAATGCCTCGTGCAGGCGTCGCAGCTCGGAGCGGCGCTTGGTCAGCACCAGCACGCCGCTTGTTTCACGGTCCAGGCGATGCACCAATGACAG
>JBCCZN010000202.1:0-4657 GCA_039187375.1 Pseudomonadota bacterium | reverse complement strand
TAAATCCCTGATTATCGGCGAGGTTGCCATAGGTTTTGTCGCCGCCACCACATTCCACAATCGCCTTGAACCCAGCAGCCTCGTAGGCGACGAACTTCGGATTGTTGCCACCGATTTCGGTCGTAGCGATGCGGGTTTCATTTGGCCGACCTTTTCCACTGGTTTCCTTATTGCAGTTTCCGGGGCAGCGGGTTTTGCGGTTTTGCTGCGTTTGTCTGGATTGGTCGCGTTTCGCTTTCGCCTTACGACGGGCATCGGCGCGTGCCGCTTGTGCTGAGGCGCCTTCGCCTGCAGAAACGACCATCCCGCTGAAGATATTGGTCGGGTGGCATTGTGGTCCTGGCGTGGTTTGGGTCAGTTCATCGATCTCGGCCATTATTTTCCCCCAATTCTGTCTTTGTTGTGTTGTATAGCTGTCAGATGGGGGCGGGCTATCCCATGCGGTACAATGCAGGCGTGACCTGAGGGGGAGGTATCCATGATCAAGCGTCTTTTTTTCAAGAGTCTGTTGCTGTGCGGCGTGCTGTTGCTGATCGGTGTGCTGGCAGCCCAGGTGCTGTCTGTGCGTTCGATCAATCAAACGCTGGAGGAGTCGCCGATTCCGGTGTTTGCTATTGATGCCTCGGGCGTCGACCAATCTTCGGAGCCGAAACCGGTCATCTTCGTTGGCAACAACTGGCAGGGCACGATCACGGTGATTGACCCGGCGGATTATGCGGTGCTGGGTGTCATCAATGGCATCCCCGACAAGCTGGAGCGACTGGAAGAGATCAAGAGTGGGTTTGTACGTCGCCTGTGGTTCTACGGCATTCGTAATCTGGTCGGCGAGGGTCACAATCAGTACGTGGACGACATGTATAGCTCGCTGGATGGTCGCAGTCTGGTTGTGTCGCGCCCCAGTTTCGCCGATGTCGTATCAATCGATGTTGAGACCGGACGCATCAACTGGCGGTTCGAGGTCGATGGCGTGCGCGCCGATCACATGGCCTTGTCGCCCGATGGTCGTCATGTCGCGGTGTCGGCATCGACCGGCAATGTCGTGCATGTCATTGATATCGATACCGGCAAGGAATTCGGTCGTTTCCCAACCGGCGATTCGCCACATGAGAATGTGTATTCCAAGGACGGCTCGAAGATCTTTCATGCGAGCATTGGGCGCGTGTTCTCGCCGTTTGACTTCAGCGGTGGGGGGTTCTTGAAGGGCGAGCGGCGCTTCCAGGTCGTTGATGCGCAGTCAATGCAAATCCTCGAGCAGTTCGACATTCGTGACAAACTCGATGCCTTTGGGCGTGAGGACATTAGTCCGTCGATTCGTCCGATGGCGCACACCGCGGATGAGCGTTATTTCTATTTTCAGTTGTCTTTTTTGCACGGCTTTGTTGAGTACGACATGCAAGCCGGTGAGATTGCGCGCCTGATTGATCTGCCAAAGGTGACGACAGCCAAACGCACTGGCTATGTCAATGACTCCGCGCATCATGGCATCGCGATTAGTGGCGATGACAGCACCTTATGCGTGGCTGGCACGATGGACGACTACGTGGCAATTGTCGATATCGCTTCGACCAGACATGACACGCTGGAAGGGTTGGGTAAGAAGCCATATTGGGTGGTCACCGATAAGCTCGGTGAACACTGCTATGTCTCGTGGAGTGAGACCGATCAGATGTCTGTGATTCGTTATGCCGACGGTGAGGAGGTGGCACGCGTTGATGTGGGCGATCATCCGCAGCGTATTCGGGAAGGGTTCGTCACCGGTGCCTGGTATCGGATGAGTGCGGATACCCCCGACGTGCCTATCGCGCTCTGATCAGTCTGCTGCAATCGACGCGAAGTAGTCCTCCCAACTTTGATGTGGTCGGCCGGCGGCTTGTTCATAGTCACTGGGCTTATCGAGCGCTCCCTGATGGATGCCTTCGTAGATTGACGCAATGATCTTGCCGAATAGCTCGCCCAGAGCCGTGACACGATCTGCGTAGTAGTCCTCAGCGGACATTGCACGGTAGGTCAGCTCGGTACCGAATGCGCTGTTCAGATACGTCGCTAGCTGTGACTGGGTGATGCACTCGCCGTGTAGCAAATAGGTGTTGCCGTTGTGTTGCTCGCCGAGCAGCATGCCGGCATAGGCCGCCGCTAATTCAGGCCGAGTGGTGTAACCGCATCTGCCATCGCCGGCGCAATTCACGATCTCACCTTCTTTGCGATAGGTTTCGATGTACTCGACGTCCGGTTCGATATAAATGCCATTACGGCCAATGACGTATTCCAGGCCACTGGCGCGCACATCTTCTTCGGTCTGTCGATTGGTTTTTACGACCGGTGTGGCGAGGTCGCCTTCATCCATGCCCTGCACGCTGGTATAGACGATCTTGGTCACACCGGCCGTCTTGGCCGCTTCGATGACATTGCGGTGTTGTGCAATGCGCGCCTCGGTTGGACCATTGCCTGAGACAAGCAGCAGCGACTGAACCCCAGCGAGCGAGCTCTCCAGTTGATCGCGATCGTCATAGTCGCCGGGACGGATTTCAATCCCAAGGTCTCTGGCTTTATCCGGGGTACGTGCCAGTCCAATGATGTTGGCATCGGTATTGCGGGCCTGAAGTGCCGTGACAATAGCGGCACCGAGTTGGCCTGTAACGGCAGTGACGGCTATGTTCAATGTTAGCTCCTGATCATGACTAGCGAGCGCCGAATAGATCCGGCATGAAGCGGAATAATGAAATGCCGAACATCATCAATACTAAAAACAGCACACTGATTATTTTTTGCGTTAATTCATGACTGCGAAAAAATGCCAATGCCGCCATCGCCAGACATGAGAATTGGATAAGGCGGTAGGGATGCAGCAAAGACGCACCAAGCAAGAAACGCGTCATCAGTGTTCCGATCAAAACGACTAAAAACAGAGCGCCGAAGAACCAGCGGCGCTGTGCGTAAAAGTGTGTCTTCCAAGACACGTCGTCACCGCTTCGATTCGTTAAGGCAACTGCTGAGAGATACAACACGCTGGCATAGCAGATCAGTACCGAGTAGATCAGTACATTGAACGTCACCTGGCGCAGCTCCCACAAGCCCCACCAATTCTGTACGTGCAACCAAAAGAGCGAAAACACCCAGAGCGCATGCGGCCAGTAGCGGTCTTTGGAAAACACCGAATCCAGACTACTGAGCAGTCGGATAATGCCCAGACCCATAATGATCGACATCATTACGGCCACATATTCAAAATGACTCATAGTCTTGCTTGAACCAACCTAGAATCCAATGCACTGCATTGGAGCATTAGCTAACAACTCCTCGGCGATATCGAACATCTTATTTGCAAGATCGTGCACTGCTCCGGCGTCAGGGCTCCACTGATGTACTGAATGATATCGAAAACTCTCCACACCCTCGATAATGAGATCCCAACCGTCCGCCCGTGAAAAGACATCATCAGACAGCAGCTCTTCTTGCGCCCGAAATTGTGAATCGGAGGGGGTAATCCAAAATTCTGATGCATGCACACTGATTATGAAAGAGTCCCATTGTTCCGGACTCAGAGTGCCGTGCCATTGGCAATAGCTCATTACGTCAGTATCAAAAACATCCTGATCTCGCTTTAGCCAAAACTCAAAATTTTCGCCTCGAGATTCAAAACGAATAATTTCTTGTAGACCGTCGCCCCACCATTTATCCCGTGTTGCGCGATAAATGGAATAGGGAGGATCGCCGTCGTCGGCCGGGATTAAGGGTCTTTCACCAAAGCTGCTCAAGGTGAACGCGGCATAGCTTTCTATGTATGTATCTTGCTTTCCCAGATAGTTGGACGGCGCACAACCCGTGACAAAAAACGAAGTGCCCATGATCAAACACATCGGTAGCACTTGCAGGTTTCGCGAAAATTGGACTATTCCAATACGAAGAGAGAACACCAAGAGGTTTCCAATATCAGCCGGGCGTCGCCTGCTACGGTAACAGCTGTCTAAGAACAAGGCACATAGGGTCAGTTGTGCTCGTGGTAGTAAATCTCAGATTAAGGTGCGCTGTTGGTGGTGATAGTGCTCAGAAAAAGAGCACATTTAAAACTGACTAATGGTGGTCTAATGTAGACTAAAGAAATACCGAAAAGTCTTGTGCATACCAAGTCAGTGATGGCATTCGAAACCAAGCTCATTATCCTAGTTTTTTTGTCGACGCTCTGCGCAGTAGTTTTGCTGTGGCGAATTTGGGAAAGTGATCAACAGAAAATTCTTAAACTAGGCTATACGGTCATTGTATTTATTCCGGTGTTAGGTCCGCTTGTTTGTATTTGGTCGCTATACATGCCAGATAGTCGGCCGAAACGGGATCGCGTCGGTCGTGGCTATAGCGCAAACTTCTATCATAAGGCAATTTCGCGGGAGGTAGACAGACCGAAAAATCGAGAACAAAGACGCGCGAAAAAGAAATTTAACGGCAGTTACCATGATTGATGTAATCAGCAAATTGGTACCGTAGTTTTGACAAAGAGGATCGAACCGATTTTCTCGTTTATTCGGTCCGACCCTCTTTGTTTGTTGGTCGTCGCCGTGTGCGCACGTTGATGCGGCGGATGGGCATTCAGGCGCTGTATCGAAAGCCCAACACTAGCAAGGCGGCCAAAGGCCACAAGATCTATCCGTATCTTCTGCGGGGC
>JBCCZN010000201.1:0-4690 GCA_039187375.1 Pseudomonadota bacterium | reverse complement strand
TGCAGCGAATCAGGTTGCAGAGACCAGGGCATGTCAGAACACAATCCGATCCGGGTTTACGTGGGGCACAGGTTCGATAAAAGCGTCGATTATCTGCGGGTATTCGAATATCTGGAGAGTGTCGAGCGGTTTTACTACATCAATGTCAGCGAAACAGAGCCACCGAAAAGCGGCGGTCTGGAAGCGCTGAAGGAGCGGGTACGACAACAGATCGATGCCAGCGAGATCGTGATATTGGTCGCGACGCTATTTACCGAAAAGCCGGATTGGGCAGAGTTTCAGGTCAATGCCGCGCAGGCGATGGGCAAGCCCATCCTGCTCGTGCACGCATTCGGTAGAACAACGGTGACACCGGACAGCATTGTGGCCCGCGCCGATGCGACGGTAGATTGGTCTGAGCGGGAGATTGTCGACGCTGTTAAACGTCTAGCACGCAATGAGGATACGCAACGGTGGGATGTCATTGACTTCCCTTAAAGAGGCACCGCGCGCTCGACCGATCACCATCGCCCACCGCGGCGCCAGTGCGTACCTACCGGAGCACTCGTTGGCCGCCAAGGCCATGGCGCATGCGATGGGCGCCGATTTTCTGGAGCAGGACCTCGTCGCCACCGCGGACGATCGCCTCGTCGTGTTGCATGATATTCATATCGACCGGGTTACCGATGTTGGCGTGCGCTTCCCTGACCGACAGCGCAACGATGGACGCTTCTATGCGCGTGACTTCACATTAGCTGAGCTGCAGTCTTTGGCACTGACAGAGCGGCTAGATGCGGACGGCGTGGCGGTGTTTCCCGCGCGCTTCCCGGCCGGACCATCGGCTCTGCGCATCCCATCGCTGGAGGACGAGTTACAGCTCATCCAGGGCATGAATCGAGCCACTGGTCGAACCGCCGGGATTTACCCGGAGTTGAAAAAACCAGCATGGCACCGCGAGGAGGGCGTAGACATCGCCGCCATACTGCTTAAAGTGTTGGCAGAGTTCAATTATCCGCAGCACAGGGAGCAGGTCTGGGTTCAGTGTTTTGATCTTAATGAAAACATACGTTTACGATCTGTACTTAAATGTAATTATAATCAAGTGCAGTTGATCGGTGATGATAGCTGGGGCGAGTCCGATACGCGCTACGAGGCGCTGCTGGCGCCGGGTGGATTGCAATCACTAAACGGTATCGTCGAAGGCATTGGCCCCTGGATCGCGCAGCTCTATCAGATTGGTGGTGACGATCAGCCACCACTACCCACATCGCTGATCGAAGAGGCCAGGGCCATGCGCCTGGCCATACACCCCTATACATTGCGTGCCGATGCGTTGCCAGCTGGCTTCAGCAGCTTCGATTCGGCACTTAAGTGGCTGACACAGCACGGAATCAGTGGCATTTTTACAGACTTCCCGGATCGAGCAGTGAGCTGGTTCGACAGCAACGGGTTTGCACCAGCGAACTGGGGTTCAACGCACACCGAGCAATGATGCAATGATGATCAAGAGCTATGCGGCAGTGACTGCCGAGGCGGACAGCGCACCGAATGGCCCAAAAATAGGGGCGATTTTTGATTTCGACGGCACCATCATGCATGGCTACTCGGCCACAGCATTCCTGCGCGCACAGCTGGTCGAACGGCAAATCAACCTGAGGGAGTTCACCCAGCTGCTGACATTGGTGACGCGATTCGGACTCGGTGATATCGGGTTTTCAGCACTGGTCGCAACTGCGGCGCAGTTTCTACGCAATATGCCAGAGCAAGAGTATCTGGAATTCGCACGACGGGTTTATAAAGACAGCATTGCGAAGAAGATCTACCCGGAGTCCCGCGCCCTGATTGAAGCGCATTTGGCAAAAGGACACACCGTCGCCATTGTCTCCTCGGCCACACCGTATCAAGTGATGCCTGCGGCGCAGGAGCTTGGCATTGAGCACGTGTACTGCACCGAGCTTGAGCTGGAGGACGGACACTTCACCGGGCGGATCGTGAGCCCGCCTTGCTTTGGTTATGGCAAGGTGCGTGCAGCACATAAGTTAGCTGAGAAAACTGGCATAACACTTGAAAATACTTATTTTTATTCGGATAGCGATGATGACATTGAATTGCTGGAATCGGTTGGGCATCCCAGACCGCTAAATCCGAATAAACCACTGAAGCGCATTGCCACATCGCGTGACTGGCCCATTCAGTCTTTCTCCAGTCGCGGCAAAACCAAGCTGAGCAGCTGGGCGCGCTCGATTGCGGCTACCGGTAGTCTCGCTACCTCGTTTGCCGCAGGCCTGCCGATTCTGGCGCTGACAGGATCACGCCGGAAAATGCAGAATTTCTCGTTCGCACTGTTCAGCGAAACGGCCAGCGCGTTGATCGGCATGGATATGGAGATTCGGGGCGAGGCCCACCTTTGGTCTCAACGGCCTGCCGTGTTTATTTTCAATCATCAAAGCAAGGCCGATGTGCTGGTGGTATTACGTTTACTGCGTCGGGACCTGGCCGGTGTGGGCAAAAAGGAGATCCGTTACATGCCGGTCATCGGTCAGGTAATGGAGCTTGGCGGCGCGGTGCTGATCGATCGCAAAAACTCCAAGAGCGCCATCGCTGCCATGCAGCCACTGGTTGACGTGCTCCAGGATGAAGGCAAATCAGTCGTCCTCGCTCCGGAGGGTACTCGATCGACCTCGACGCGATTGTTACCGTTCAAGAAAGGTGCTTTCCACCTGGCCATGCAGGCGGGCGTGCCGATCGTGCCGATCGTGATCCACAACTCCATTGATGTAGCGCCAAGAGGACAGTTTGTTTTTCGGCCAGCAACGGTCGAGGTTGATGTGCTTGAACCGATCGATACCGCCGATTGGCACGCTGACACCGTCGATGAACATGTTGCGATGGTGCGTCAGCTGTTTTTGAAAACTCTGGGACAAACGGACGCGCGTCCCAAGCGTGCGAAGAAAAAGCGTCGCAGCAAAAAGAAAAAGGAAGCGTAAACGGTGGCGACGGCAGCACAATTGGAGACGCAAACAAGTCTGCTTGCGATTGTCGATGCAGCACATGAGGTTGAGTCAGCGCTATTGCTGCGTTGGCTTGGCGATCAAAAGGCCGACGCCAATACGCAGATGCAAACGGTCACGCTTGCAATTGGCAAGGACCCCGACAACCTTGAAACCGGTGTACTTGAAACTGAGCTTGATGCGCGTGATGACACGTTGGTCTTACCGGTACGAGTGGTTTGGCAAGACCGCAGAACCGACCCTCGCGCAACGCCGCGTCTATTGGATTTATTGAAGGGCGATCCGCGCCGTCCCGGACTGCGACGAGCGCGAAAACTGCTGCAGCAAGATCCTGCCAATGCCCAGTGCGTACAAGGTGCGCCGGCAACCATCGGCGAATTGCGTGCCCAGTTCGCCGAGCAGGGCGGTGAGCCCGAATCACGTGATGCGTTTGCTCGATTTGTTAGTGGTCAGGCTAGCATTGCGTTGGACATCGCCGAGCGGCAAATGCGCGGCGGTCGCTACAAGGTGCCGCGACGCGTGGCGGACAACATTAAGCGCTCAAAGCGATTCAAAGATGGGGTCGCTGAACTTAGCGAGCGCCTCGGTGAACCAGTCGAGGCACTCGAAGCGCGCGCAGAGGAGATCTTCAGCGAGCTGATCGCCCGGCCGCGTGGCTTTTGGCAGGACATCATCGCTGCCTTTAATCGACGCGTCATTTCGATGGGCTATCAGCCGGAGTTTGTTGTCGACGAAGGCAGATTGAAGGAGATCCGCGATCTGGTGCGGCAACATCCGACCGCTTTGCTATGGACGCATAAGACGCATATTGACGGCTTTGCGGTGTTCTCGATGTTATTCGAGAACGATTTCCCGGTGCCGCATTTGCTCGGTGGTGTCAATATGGCCTTTGCGGGTCTGGGCTATGCCGCAAAGCGTTCCGGCGCTATTTTTATTCGTCGCAGCTTCCAAGATGATCCTCTCTACAAGATGATTTTGCGCCAATATATTGGCTATCTGCTTGAGAAGCGCTTTCCAGTGTCGTGGGCGTTCGAGGGCACACGCAGTCGTGTCGGCAAACTCATGCCACCACGCTATGGCATTCTCAAATACGTGTTGGAGGCGGCTGACGCCAGCGATGCCAAAGACCTGAAGGTCATCCCGATTGCCCTGAACTATGACCTGATCCGCGATGTGAAAGACTATGTCCGCGAGCAGGCCGGTGGCGTGAAACAGCCTGAATCGCTGCGATGGTTCATCGGCTATCTACGTGGCTTGCGTAAACCGCTTGGCAAGATCTATATCGACTTTGGTGATCCGATTGTCATCAATAAATCGCCGGCGCAAGACGATAGTTTGGGATTGAAAAAGATCGCGTTTCAGGTGGGTGTTGAAACCAACCGAGTGACGCCGGTCACGTTGACTTCACTGGTGTCCACCATTCTACTCGGACATGCGCCGCGAGCGTTGACCCGATTAGAGCTCGGGAAAGAAATGGTGCGCTACCTGCGGTGGGCGCGTGATCGCAACATTCCGCTGGCCGACGAGTTGGAGCGTGATGACCTGACTGCGATTAACCGACTCGCCGATATTCTTGGCGATCATGGATTGATCACACGCTACGATGAAGGGCCCGACGTTGTCTACACGATCGTGCCGGAACAGCATCACGAGGCGAGCTATTACCGCAACACCACGATCCATCACTTTATCGTGAAGGC
>JBCCZN010000200.1:0-4691 GCA_039187375.1 Pseudomonadota bacterium | reverse complement strand
GGGCGATCTGGCCCTGGCACGAGCTCGCGGCGTTCGTGGCATCGTCTTGTGCGGTGCGTTCATGACGCTCTCCGCACTGGTTTTGTTGTTGTTTCGCGATGGCATCGTGGGCTTGTATACCGATGATCCGTCTGTTGTGGCGGTGGCACTGACGCTGTTGCTGGTCGCCGGCGTGTTTCAGATTTCCGATGGTCTACAGGTGGGCGCTTCGGGTGCGTTGCGCGGCATGCAGGATACGCAGGTGCCGATGTGGCTGACGACGATCGCCTACTGGTGTATCGGTTTTCCGTTGGCCTATGTGGCGGCATTCGTGCTCGATGCGCCGCCAGCGATTATCTGGTGCGGGCTGGTCGTTGGACTGTCTTGTGCGGCTGTCGCGCTTATTCTGCGCTTCCGTTGGGTGTCACAATCGATGCATCGAATCCGCGCGGCACGTCCGGATAAGGTAAGCTAAAGCGATGAAAGTCAAACAACTTTATGTCTTATTGGCGAGTCTGTGTGTGTTGCTGACCTGGCGTTGCGCCGCAGCGCAAGGCACCCATGAGCATGCTGAAACGTCCGATATGCCCGAGATTCATGAGCCGACTGCGACCAGCAATGGCCATAAGATCACCGTGTACAAAAGTCCCTATTGCGGTTGTTGCCGTCAGTGGATTCAGCACTTGCAAGGCCATGGCTTTCTGGTTGAGTCAATCGACTCGGATGACATGAACACCATCAAGGACGAGTATGGCGTGCCGAAAAAGCTCGCAAGCTGTCATACAGCTCGGGTCGATGGCTACACCATCGAAGGTCATGTACCGGCGAAGGATATTTTGACGCTGTTGACCGAGCGCCCGCGTGCGGACGGCTTGACGGTGCCGGGTATGCCGGTAGGTTCGCCCGGCATGGAATCGGGCGATCGTGTCGATCCTTACACCGTGTTTCTGTTCACCGGCGATGACAAGCAGGCCTATGCCGCATACCCGCAGCAAGACGCGTCTGCCGACTTGCCAGTTGTGAGCGACATCGTCAGCGCAATCGAATGAAGCGTCTTGGCTTTCTGTTGTCGTTATTGTTGCCGCTAGCAGCGCCGCTGGCGCTGCTCAACGCGCACGTGACCGGTTGGGTTGCGATGTTCTCCTGGACGCCAGTGTTTTTCGCGTTTGGCCTGTTACCGGTGGTCGATGCGCTTGTCGGTATCGATACGCGCAACCCGAGCGAAGCTCAGGTGAAGCAGCTGATGAACGACCGATTTTTTCCATTGTTGACGTTTTTGGTTGTGCCACTGCAGGTGATGAGCTTGCTTGTTTGTGGCTGGGCATTTATCGCCGGTGTTGGCGGCTGGCCCGGACAGCTGGGTTTCCTTGTCAGCGCCGGCGTGATCAGCGGCAGTACTGCGATTACCACTGCGCACGAGCTCATCCATAAGCCGGGCAAATGGGCACAACGCGCAGGCTCCGCACTGCTGGCCACTGTCTGCTATGCCACCTTCAAGCCCGAACATCTGTATGGTCACCATCGCCACGTTGCGACACCGGAGGATGGGTCTACCGCATTTCGAGGCGAGACCGTGTACGCGTTTATTGCGCGTTCGTTGTGGCACAACCCGGTGCGCGGATTTCGTCTAGCGGCTGAGCATTTGCGCCGCCGTGGATTGCCCGTTGTGTCACGCCACAATGACCTGATTGGTTGGAGCGCGTTGAGTGTGTTGCTACTGGGTGTTTCCGCGTGGGTCGCCGGTTGGCTTGGTGCGCTGTTCTTTGTCGGTCAGGCGTTTATTGCAATCTGCCTGCTGGAGATCATCAACTACGTCGAACACTATGGCCTGATGCGCGAGAAAATGGCCAACGGTCGCTATGAGCGCGTCTCGCCGCGCCATTCCTGGAATGCCAATCATCTGGTGACCAATCTGTTTTTGTTCCATTTGCAGCGCCATTCAGATCATCACGCGAATGGCGCGCGACCGTACCAGTCGCTGCGACATTTCGATGAGAGCCCACAATTGCCGTTCGGCTATGCCACTGCGGTGCTGGCGGCGCTGGTGCCACCGATTTGGTTCCGGGTGATGGATACGAGACTGGACGCTCAGCCCTGACCGAAGGTCGGACCGTCCTCGAGATATTCCAACTCCGTCGGCGTGCTCTCGCGTCCAAGAATCGCATTGCGGTGCGGGAATCGACCGAACTGCTCGACGATGTCACGATGCAGTTCAGCAAAATCAGCGACGGTCTGGAACGTATCCGCTTCGGTGCCGGAGACTTCCTCTGCCAGTTTGCGGAATACGGCTACCGATTTGTTTTGAACCTTCAGCGATTCGATGTGCTGCATGGGCATGTAAAAAAACACCCGCTGCAGTGGTGTGAGCGCCTGATCATGGCCAGTAATCGCACCTTCAACACACAGCTTTAGCGCGGCCTTGTCATGACTGAACGCTTCCGGTTCGCCGCGGTAAACGTTGCGGCGAAACTGATCCAGTACGATGATCAATGCCAGGCGCCCCGACGCCGTGGTAGCCCAGTGATCCAGCGCACCGTCAGCAGCCTGTTTAATAACCGCGCCGAATTGGTGCCGAATTTTAATATCGAGTTCGGCATCTTCCCCAAACCAGAACTGCATGCGGGCATCCAGACCGAGCGTGTCGTGTTCACGATCACGGAACCATAACTCCAGAACGCGTCGGATATTGCGCTCATCCTGTTCTCCCAGCGTGCTGTTTGTTTCGGCTGTTTCGCCCACGCGCCTCTCCATTGATCATCAAGCCGTGCAATAGTATCGCTATGTTAACCAGACTCTGTGTGCTTGCGTTCGCGTTTCTGTTGGTTGCCTGCAGCAGTGCCGACTCACCCGAGGCGCAAATTCGTGCGATTGTCGCCGAGGTTGCCGCTGCCGCCGAGGCGCGCCAGACGCGGTCGATTGCCGCGCACATTTCACCCTCTTATGCGGATTTGCGCGGACACGATAAGGCGTCATTGGTGAATCTGGTCCGTGCGACGCTGCTGCGCGGCGGCAGCCTGGTGATTTTGACCGATATCCAGAGCATCGCGCTGATTACAGAGCGTCTGGCCGAAGCAAAGGTCAGCGTGCGATTTAATGAGATTGACGTGCGTCGACTGGGTCTGGCCAGTGAACGCTATACATTTATTGTTCAATTTGAGCGGAATGGGACCAAATGGCAGGTTGTGGCGGCTCGTTGGGCCACAGGGGATGACGATCCTCGCTAATCGTCCTACACTGTATGCTGCAGTGCACATATATATAAGAGGAGCTGACGCGATGCGCATGATCAAGACGCTTGTATTCGTTATCGCTGTCAGCGCCAGCGCTGGCTGTCAAAGCCTGGTCGATTCACTGCAGGCACCCGATATCGAGTTGGTCGATGTGCGATTGGCACAGGCCGATCTGTCTTCGCAGCGGTTTGAGCTGGATTTCGCGGTGGCTAACCCGAACGCGATCGCATTGCCGATCAGCAACATTCGTTATGGCGTGATGCTTGGTGGCATGCAATTGGCTGCCGGTACCACAGCGGAAAAATTTCGCGTGCCCGCAGGCGGGGATGGTGCATTTAGCATCAGCGTCGAAACCTCTCTGGTTGAGGCGCTGAGAACATTGGGTACGCGTGTGCTTGCCGGGGGAGAGAGCACACTCGATTATTCGGTCAACGGCAGCGTTGCACTAGACCTACCACTTGTAAAACCACTTCCCTTCAGTGCCGAGGGCGTGGTTGACATCAACCGTTAACGCCCGCGATGACGGTCCTCGATCAGACAGGGTTATACCGCCCGGAATTTGAACGCGACAGCTGCGGCTTTGGCCTGATTGCGAACATTGACGATGAGCCCAGCGGTTGGTTGGTCACAACGGCCATCGGTGCGCTGGCGCGTCTGACGCACCGCGGTGCGGTAGCCGCAGATGGCAAGACCGGCGATGGTTGCGGCATCCTCATCAAAACGCCGGAAGCGTTTTTGCAATCGGTCGCTGCTGAGGCCGATATCCTTCTTGCTGAGCGATTCGCCGCCGGCACCATTTTTCTCAATCCCGATGATACGCTCGCCGCCCGGGCGCGTGAGGCGCTGGCAAATGAACTGGCAGACCTGGGTCTTGAGTGTGCCGGCTGGCGGGTTGTGCCAACCGATCCCAGCGTGTGTGGTGACGAGGCGCTGCGCACGCTGCCCGCAATCGAGCAACTGTTTGTCAACGCACCGGATGGCATGGTGCGCGCCCACTTCAATCGATTGCTGTTTATTGCAAGGCGACGGGCCGAACGCGCTTTGCGCGACGACGACCCAGTATTTTACGTCGCGAGTCTGTGCGCCAATACGCTCTCGTACAAAGGCATGGTGATGCCTGCGGTACTGGCCGACTTTTATCCGGACCTTAAAGATGCGCGCATGGCTAGTTCGGTGTGCGTGTTTCACCAGCGATTCTCGACCAACACCTGGCCCCAGTGGCGTCTGGCACAACCGTTTCGTCTGCTAGCGCACAATGGTGAAATCAATACGATTTCGGCGAATCGCAACTGGGCACTGGCGCGAGCCAACAATTTCCAGTCGGACAAATTGCCTGATGTCTCCTCGCTGCTACCGTTGGTGTCGATGGACGGCTCGGATTCGTCCAGCCTGGATAACATGCTCGAGGTCATGTTGGCAGGCGGGATGGATGTGCTCCAGGCGATGCGCCTGTTGCTGCCGCCGGCATGGCAGGCCGACGAG
>JBCCZN010000199.1:0-4708 GCA_039187375.1 Pseudomonadota bacterium | reverse complement strand
CACTCGTTTGACCTTATCGGTGAGTGCCCGGTCGACACGCATCGCACCGGCAATTTCCGTTGAGCCAACGCCGTCGGTGTAAACACCAAGTCGAGCCAGTGAGCGCTCAAACGTCGGCAGCATGCTGAGAATTCCGATTGAGCCAGTAATTGTGTCTGGTTCTGCAACGATGGTATCGGTCGCCATTGAAATCCAGTAACCGCCTGACGCCGCGACACCGCCCATCGACGCGATGACGGGCTTGCCCGCCGCTTGCAAAGCCAGAATCTCCTGCAGGATGACATCGGATGCGAAGGCACTGCCACCACCGCTATCCACACGTAATACCACCGCCTTGATGTCGTCGTCCTGACGTGCTGAGCGCAATAGACGTGCGGTTGAGTCACCGCCAATCGACCCCGGCGGTGCCGAGCCATCGACAATACTGCCGACGGCCACAACCACACCGATGGCGTCACCGTCGACCGGCGGAACGTCGAAGGCGCGCTGGCTGGCAAGATAGGTCTGCATGCCCACCTGCGAGAACGTGGTGTCGTTGTCCTCGTCTGTGCCAACCAATTCAATCATGCGCTCACGCACGCTGATCGATGTACCCAATTCGTCGACTAGATCATTGGCAAGACTGGTCGTAGCAAAGTCGCCACCATTTTCGGCCAGGAGGTCATCGAAGTTGTCGGCAAACTGTTGCAATGTGCCGGTCGGCAACTCTCTTGCCTGCTCAACACCTGCCGTATACGAAGCCCACAGTCCATCGATGATGCGTTGGCGAAACGCGCGGTCATAATCGGACATGTCGTTGCGCGTGTAGGGCTCAATAAAGCTCTTGTGTGTACCGACCTTGAAGACATTCCAGCTGATCGATAATTTTTCAATCGCCTCGGCATAGTAATTGCGATAACTCGCATAGCCATCAGCGATGACAATGCCGTTCTCGTCGAGCACTAGCTCATCTGCATGCGCAGCCAGGTAATAGCCCTGTTGAGAGAAATAGGCGCCGTAGGCAATTACCGGCTTACCGCTCGCGCGAAAGCGCAGGATGGCATCGGCTACACGCTGCAGGTTCGGCAAGCTGGCGCTGGAAATACCTTCGGTACGGAGATAAATCGCACCGATACGGTCATCCTCCGCGGCGAAATCCAATGCATCAACAACGTCGCGAACCAGCGTCTGCGGCACCGCATTACCAGTCGCCTCATCTACTGCACGATCAACCGGCGAGCCGGCTAACTGTTCTGTCAAGGCACCACTGGGGCTAATGATCAGTGCGGCCTTGTTCGGCAATACCGGCGTGTCCGGAGATACCGCGATCAGGATGATGGAAAAAATGCTGATCAGCAGAATTAAATGCAAAATACGGCGCACACCGTTGACAGCGCCCCAAAGGAAGCGCAGCACGCTCATGAACGGATTGGATTGTGTTGAGGACATAGTTAAACAAATACCAGTGATAAAGCAGGCCAAAAGGTTATCACGATCACGGACACGAGCAGAATCAACAGAAACGGCAGCGTCGCCAGATACACCTCAGTGATCGGTCGTTCGAACCGGTAACTGGCAATAAACAGATTCAGGCCCACCGGCGGTGTCAAATAGCCCAGCTGCATGGTCGCCAGGAAGATCATTCCCAGGTGAATCGGATCAACTCCGTAGACATTGGCGACCGGCAGAATTAGGGGGACCACCAGAACCAGTGCCGAAAAAATATCCAGAATCGCGCCTAGAGCCAGCAGAAATACCAACAGCAGAATGAGGAAGGTGGTCTGACTGGACACATACCCCGAAATCCACTCCAGCAGTTTTTGCGGCGCGCCAGAGTCAATCGCAATATTGGTTGACGCCAGCGACACACCCAGAATGACCAAAATGCCGCCTACGAGCAGCATGGACTCGCGCATGATTCGCGGCAGATCGCGGTAGCGGATCTCACGACGGATGACCACCTCGACAATCACCGCATACAGTGCAGTCACGGCCGCTGCCTCAGACACGGCGAAATAACCTGAGTAGATACCGCCCAGTACGACGACGGGCAATGGCAGCTCCCAACCGCTGTCGCGGATAGCACTCACTACTTCTCGCCAAGAAAAACTCGACAACGCTTGCGCCTTCCCGCGGTTCACCCACAAGCTCCAGCCAGCCAGCATCAACACCATCAAGGTGCCGGGCAGAATGCCGGCCAGAAACAGCTCGTCGATAGACTCACGCGCCACGATGCCGTAGAGAATTAATGGCAATGACGGCGCAAACAACAAGCCGAGACTGCCTGCCGAGGTCACCAGGCCCAGATTGAATTTCGGCTCGTAGCCGGATTGGCGCAGCGCGGGATAGAGAATTGCACCCAAAGCGATAATCGTGACACCTGACGCACCGGTGAACGCCGTAAAGAAGGCGCATGCCACCAATGCCACAATCGCAAGGCCACCCGGCAGCCAACCGAGCAACGCATCAGAGAGTATGACCAGACGACTCGGCGCCCGACTCTCGCTGAGCACGTATCCGGCAAATGTGAATAGTGGGATCGCGAGCAGCACCGGCATTTCGGCAATGGAGAAAAATTCGATCACCAGTGCTGACAAGTCGATGTCTTCGCGGTGGTACGACCACAGCGCGCTGGCGGCAATAATGGCGAATAGCGGTGTACCAAACAGTGCCAGCAACAACAATACGCCGCCGAGAATAATCATGCAGTCTCGCCTTGCGGCGCGGGTGTGCGTCGAACGAGTTGTAGCAATGCAATGATCACTAACACCAGATAGCGCCATGCCATCAATGCAAACGCAATCGGCAAAACAATTTGGAACAGCCAGGCTGGCTGGTCACCCAGTAGCGTGTCTTCGTATTCGTACGCCTGCATGACGAAACGCGTTGCATGCCATGCGATGACGCCACAAACCGCCGAGGTAAAGCCGTGGGTAACGATTCTCGCAAGACGTTGACCTGTCAGCGGCAAGAAGCGCGATAACACGTCGATGGCGATGTGTTTGTCGGCGCGCGCCGCCGCCACGGCGCCGGCCAGTGCCAGCCACAACACCATTAGCCGCAATGATTCATCGCCCCAGATAAAGCCAGAATCAAACAGGTTGCGCATGACGATCTGGGTCGTCGCCAGGAGAATCATCGCGCTGAGTAACAACACCAGCACGGCATCCTCGGCTGCCCGTCCCCAACGCGCCAATCGTTCAACCATCACGCCAGACGTCTTGGCTTTTAATCCGCACTGCCCGTATTCTGGGCGCGGTAGTCTTCAAGCAACGCCAGCGCCTCTTTATACAGATCCTCGGGGAATTCCCCATCCTCTGCCAGCTCAAGGTTGACCTGCTCGACGGCACCGCGCCAGGTTTCCAGCTGACCCGGTCGCAGACTAACCATTTCGATACCAATATCGGCGAGCGCCTGAGCAGCTTTGTCGTTGTCGACGCGGTTGACGACCTCGAAGTTGGCATAGATGCCACCCAACACATCAGCAACGATTGCCTGGTCTTCTGCACTGATTCGATCAAAACGTTTCTTGTCGATGGCAATGTAGGCCATCGTGTAGACCAACGGCACTTCCGTGGCGTATTTGACCTTGGTGTGCCACTGAAATACCAACGCACCCAGAGGCGTGGTTGCAACCACATCCAGCAGGCCGGTTTGCAACCCAGTCAGCACATCGGTAATCGGCAAGGTCACCGGCGACAGGTTGAGTGCTTCCATACCGGCATAGCTGATGGTGTCACCTTCCGGCACCCAGACCTTCTTGCTTTTCAGGTCGTCAAGGCTGCTGACCGGCGTGTTGCCCATAATGATTGCAAAACCACCACCGGCAAAACCAAAACTGACGTAACCAGCCTCTTCGAGCCCCTGCTTGAGACGCGCATCCATCTGGCTGCGCAGGTAGTCGACCTCGTCGAGCGACTCAAACAACAATGGTAGGCCATAAATTGCCAATGCCGGGTATTGCTCCATCAGCGAGCCGGCGGTAAAAGCGCCACCATGCAGTTGTCCAGTACGCATCTTACGCAACACTTTTTTATCGCTGCCCATGACGCCACCACCATAGAGTTTGATGATGACTCGACCGTCTGTGCGTTGCTTGATCTCGGCGGCGCCTGCGCGCATATCGCGCATCCACTGGGAATTTTCCGGCGCGACGGTCGCCAGTTTGAACTCCGCCGCGTGAGCGGATGCAGCCAGTCCCAGCACTACAATTGCCTGAACAATGAGTTTGATTCGAGCCGTTAATGTCATCAAAACGCCTCCCGGGCGGTGTCGGTCAGTCGCCGACGCTAATGATTATGTCTCTTATGATACCGGTGTGACACGGAAGGTTCCGTGAACCGGACACGGGTTTGTTAGCGACCGGCGCGGACGAGCCTGAAATACTACACCGGCTAATCTGACCGGCTTGTCGCTCGATTCGTTACAGCTAGACGCCTGGATTCGCTCTGCGGCGTTAAAAATAGTCGTCAGCGCTGTCCAGCAACGCCTGTGCATCGCGCTGGGCCAGCGTGTTGGTAAGGGTATAACCGTCTGCGACCGGATCTGCTGCCAGCACCTCGTTGAGCAATCGGTCGTGCAACTCACGCTCATAATAGGTTCGCGCATAGCTGCGGGCGTACTCAACCTTGACCGACAGGTCCTGCCCATCGGTTAGCGCAATCGCTTTGTCGAAATGACCCCGTGCAACGTCCGGATCATCGCCTAGGCCGGGCCCACGTAAGGTGCT
>JBCCZN010000198.1:0-4722 GCA_039187375.1 Pseudomonadota bacterium | reverse complement strand
TAGACAAACGGACGCACGACACTGTCCTGAAACTGCGCGACTGCAGGCACGTCCGTGGTAGCCAGGAATCGCGCCTTGACGAACGCATAGCGCTCCCAGTCCCTACCCTGACGTTGCAAGTAATCCTCGAGCGCCGCGAAGCTAATTGCCAGCGGACCTGCATCGCCGAATGGTCGCAGGCGCGTATCAACGCGAAATACCCGGCCATCAGCGGTCATTCGATCCAGCAGATCAATGACCAGACGGGCCTCGCGTAGACAGTATTCGGGCGCCTCCACCGCGCGCTCGCCATCGCTGCAACCCGCCTCGGGAAAGGCGAACAGGATGTCAATATCCGATGAAAAATTGAGCTCGTCGCCACCAAGCTTGCCCATCGCGATCACGACCAACGGTACCTCGTTGCCGCCCGCTGCACGCAAACACCCATACCGCTGGCGCATCTGCGCTCTGGCGCTGTGCAACGCAGCAAGTACTGCCGTATCGGCAAGTTGAGACAAACCTGACAGACACTCGGACAGCGTCAGTTGCCCGCCCATCTCGGCGACGGCCAGACGCGCCATTTGGCGCGCGCGCCAGCGACGCAGATGCTGCGCGACCGCATCATGCTGATTCCAAGGCAATTGCTCGGCCAGCGCTTCGGGCCGATTGTGAAGTATGTCGACCGCACGATCGGGTTGCGCCGCTAGCACCCGACGCACGAATTCGCTGGCAATCAGAGCCCGCCACTGACTAGCTTCGGGAGCCAGGCTCTCGATTGTTTTGGTCAGGGTCGAATCGGACTGGCGTTGCCACCATTGATGCAACGCATCACGATGCACGACATCCAGCTGCGTGGGCTGCGCATCGAATACCGCATCGAACAAATCCGCCATGCGGTCAGTTTACCGGAGGTGCTAAAAAAATACGTTGCCGGAGGCCGGGCAGTGTGTGCTTTGAAGGGGTATTCCCGACCCGCCGGCAACGTGCACCAAAGTAAGGCAGCCGATGCCTTTGTAGTTATGTAGCCATCCGTGGCACAGGCAAACTGTCAAAGCCCCTCGCATACGTTGTCGGGCAAACCACGTATGGTCGGATCAGTGTCAGCTTGCATTGAGAAATATCAATCCCAGTAGAAACACGGCATAAATACTCCCCAATGCGGCAATTGCGCCTAGGTATTCCTTGTTATTTGCGCGAGTGCGTTCCTGTCGCCACATTGCCGAAACATCCAATCTCGTTTGGTTACTAGCGCGAGGTATCCTCCTCGCTACACGGTAAGTGCGACGAACTGGCGGGTTATCTCAGCTGGGGACTAAAAAATTTCGGCGGCAACGCCGGCGGCGAGGGTTTGAGCCAGCTCACTGGTCTGGGCGGTGAATTGCGGATCCCATTGGCCGTGCAGCACCAGCGGCGGCCGGATCAAGCGCCAGCGCAATCCGGTGGTAATGCGCTCGATGCCTTGAACGGTGCCCGCACCATCCTGGCCAGCGCGAATATAGATGGCAACTGGCAACGCCTGCGTACTCTCAAGACAGGGATAATAAATGCGCTCGAAAAAATCCTTGGTACGACCAGCCATGCCACCAAAATTTTCGGTCGTGCCAATCAGGATCGCATCGCAGGCCATGACCGCGTCGACAGTGGCTGACAGGCTGTCGCACGCTCTGAGCTGGATGTCGTCAACAGCAGCGATGGCAGCATGCGCGGCATCGCGCAGCGCGAGCGTATTATCTGACGGACTGTGGTGAACGAAGAGCAGTCTGGGCATCTGAAACCATGGTGAATCTGCGTCCGGTTCAGTGTGCCATACCCGCCGCCATACTGAAGTCACTGGAACGCGGCACAATGCTATCGAGCAGTTGCGCTGTCATCGGATGCGCGCTCAAAGCGCCGAGCTTACTGCCCAGCGATTCGGGCTTGCCGAGCAGGAAGCCCTGCCCATAGCCGATACCCAGATCGCGCAAGCCGGCAAGCGCATCGACGGTCTCGACATATTCTGCGATGGTAACTAGGCCAAGCTGATCTGCCATATTGACAATCGCGCCCACCGCCGCGGACACCACGCCATTTTTGGACAATTGGCGGGTGAAACTGCCATCGATTTTGATGATATCGACCTGCAGATCCTGCAGTTGCGAGTAAGAGGTGATCACGGTGCCAAAGTCGTCCAACGCAAACCGGCAGCCAATATCTCGCAGCTCTGCCACAACCTTCGAATGACCAGGCGCCGTGCAGTCCAGCGCAGCCTCTGAGATTTCGAAACACAGTTGAGTCGGTGTCAGCGGCGAGCTGAACAACAACTCGCGCACAAACGCCACAAACGACTCGTCCTCCAGCGTCTGGCGCGACAGGTTGATCGAGAATGTTGCCTCGTGCATCGCAAGACTCATCTCTGACTCTGCAATCGACTCGAAAAAGCGGCTCAGAACCAAACGATCCAATTGCGGCATCAGCCGATGCGCTTCGGCGGCGGTCACAAAAGCTTTTGGTGCCATGACGTCGCCATCGCTCGCCCGCAACCGCGCAAACACTTCGTAGTGCGGTGCCGATGACTGGCCGCTAATCGGCATAATCGGTTGTGCCTCCAGCTCGATGCGCTGTGCTCGCAATGCCGCTTGCAGCTCGCGCAGTACGCGCCTATCGAGCTGCTGCGTTTGAGGCTCGACCGAGCTCGTCATGATGTCCTCGTTAGCGTTCGCAGCAATACAGCTTCGTTGAATCAACGCCAACGGGTCATGTTCCTGCAATCTGGGGTCGGACAAGGCGACGACACCGCGCATCACAGACACACCGACATCGTCACCTTCACCCAACACCTCTTGCTCGCAACGCGCTAGCGCCGCGTCGGCAAACGTGGCTGCCTGCTCCAGGTCCTGATCCTCGAGCAGCACCGCAAACTTGTCATTACTCACGCGCGCCAACACAGTCGTCTGATCGGCTTGCGCCTCAAGCAACGCTGCAAATCGCTTTAACACGCGCTCTTGCGCCAACTCTGATGCAACCGGGTCGCCACCCTCGCTGAAGCGCAAGTCAAAGTACGCGGCACTCCACTGCTCCTCACCGAGCGCTGCACGTGCGCTAACTCGCTTGAGTAGTGATTTGAAGTCAGCGCGACGCATGAATCCGGTCACCGGGTCGAAACTCTCGTCAATAACACGCAGTGCGACCTGTGAAAAATGCATGACCAATCGCTGCGCAATCTGCGTCAGTGGACGGCTGCGGGTCTGGCACATCAGTGCCAGTACACCGACAGCCTCGCCCTCCTGTCCATGTATCGGCTGAACCAATAACTGATAGCGACCATCCGGACCCTTGGCATTCGGTGGCACCTGCGGCACCTCCAATAATTGCGGTGAGACGATGTACTCGTAGCGTGGCAACACGTCATTCAGCAGCCGATCGTCGATCTGCTTGCGGTTAACGTCATCCCAATTACTGTGGGTCACTGCGATTCGCAATTTGCGGCTGGGCACCAACAACACGCAATAGCTCATGCCCAGATGTCGTGCCAACACACCCAACAATTTGGTCAATCGTGCCCGACCATTGGGCTCTGCCTTGAGTTTCGGCTCGAGGCTGTAAAGTAGATCAAGCTCCCCCAGCGCCTGTCCCAGCGCAGAGCGCAAAATTCGCGTATTGCGACTGGGTGCCTCTACGGGTGGCTTTGTTAACGCACCGCTCTCTTGACTCATCGCGTGCCCCCTCTCAGCGCACGCGGCCTATCAGTATATTCTGAAGCCTCCGTGCCGCTTGCGACTGCGACTGTCAATCCACCAGACACCGCCTGCGAACCCAAGCGCCAGTGCGACGAGCGTCGCACCGAGGGCAAGCGGCCATGGCAGACTGGCACTATATAGTTGTAGTTTTTGTGCATAGTCCGAGTTCTCTGTAGTCATTGCGTTAATACGCTCCGACAAAGCCACCCGTTGGCTACGTTCATCGGCCAACTGGTCCGTAAGTTCGGAAATGCGCGTCGCAGATCCCGAAAACTCGTCCTGCATCACGTTCATTTCCTGCTGCACCGAAGCCAGTTGCGCCTGCGCTTGATCAACGATCAGTCGCGCAGGTTTTTCGTCGACGAGATACGCCGCTTTGACGTAACCCTCGGTGCCATCCGGCAGACGAACCTTCGCGTATAGTCGCGTGCGTTCCACCACAGTCATGCTCTGACCGCTTTGAAGCATGCGAAACGCCCGGTCTGACGTATCGGCTGCAGCGTGCAGTCCCAACCGCAATACATCGGTGACGTAAGCGGTTTCTTCCTGTGCTGCAACAGCGGAGCTCAGCATGCAACACAGCATGGCTAGCGTCGTTGCGCATCGTCGCAGCGCAGCGCGTGATGTCTGTCTCACGTTTGGTTTTCCATATTCATTGTCGAATTCCCTTGTTCGTCGGCGACATTCACCGGCACATCCTGTTTACGCTGATGCAACCAACTGAGGATGGCATCCTGTACGACTTCACCAGTACCCCGATGCACAGAAGGTGCGTTGTGCAACACAACCAGTGCATATCGTGCGCCATCTTGTGCCTGCACGTAGCCAGCCAGCGCAGTCACATCTTCCAATCGCCCGGTTTTCAGATGCGAGCTGGCGGTCAATGTGCCGCGTTTGTGGCGCCGACGCAGTGTGCCATCAATACCATTCAACGACATGGACGCGACGAATTCCGGCATCAACGAATCCCGCCAGGCATGCCGCAGCAGCGCAGCCATCCCGGCTGCAGAGACACGACCCTCGCGTG
>JBCCZN010000197.1:0-4829 GCA_039187375.1 Pseudomonadota bacterium | reverse complement strand
TCATCGATCAGGTCGATGATCTCTTCACGGGTTTTGGGCTCACCCTTGGCGGCGGACAGCAAACGCTGCCACAGCCCGTTGGACGAGCCCTCTCTACTCGGTGGTTTGTCTTCGCTCATGTGCCTGTAAGCTCAATGCGGCCGGTCATAATATCAAAACCTGCGCCGATTTTAGTGACTCACGTAGGGATTTTCATAGCCAAGCCGTTGCAGTGCCGCAACCTCTACCGCCGTCATCCGCTCGGCATCATCGTCATCAATGTGGTCATGACCTAACAGATGCGTTAATCCGTGCACTAACATGTGCATCCAACGCGCGCTCAACGGGATACTCGCAGCACGTGCTTCGGCTGCAACGACATCGGCGCAAATGACAATGTCACCGAGGACAGCCGTCGGCCGCTCGGCCACGTCGATCTGTTCAAGCAGCTCGGTTGGCAGTGGCGGTGGCGATTCAAACGACAACACATTGGTCGGTTTATCGCGTTGCCGGTACTGCGAATTGAGCGCCTGACTCTCTGCCGGTCCCACCACCCGGATGCTGATCTCCAATTCGGGATACCCCAACCACGGCGCAACGCGCGTTGCGTCATCATCAATGGACGCCTGCCATGCCGCCTGCATTGCCGCCAACATCTGCGCTTCATCCGGAATGCCGTCGCGATTGGCGACCGCCGCCGTGCACTGAAAATCAACGACAAGCATCGGTGGCTCGCTTTGGACTATTCCGGCGGATTCTTGACCTCATAGGCGTCGTAGGCATCGACGATTTTTTGTACCAGCGGATGCCGCACGACATCACGGGAGCCGAACCGAGTGATGCCCACGGCATCAACATCGCCCAGCACGCGCAAAACGTGTTTGAGTCCGGACAATTGCCCCGCCGGCAAATCGATCTGCGTCACGTCACCGGTCACAACCGCAGTGGAGCCAAACCCGATTCTGGTCAGGAACATCTTCATCTGTGCGACTGTCGTGTTTTGCGCCTCGTCGAGAATGATGAATGACTCATTGAGTGAGCGACCGCGCATGAATGCCAACGGCGCCACCTCGATCATATTGCGCTCAAGCAGTTTTGCGACCTGCTCGTAACCCATCATTTCATACAGCGCGTCATACATCGGGCGCAGATACGGATCGACCTTCTGACTGAGATCGCCTGGCAGAAACCCGAGGCGTTCACCGGCCTCAACTGCCGGTCGCACCAACAGGATACGTCGCACGTGATCCTGCTCCAGCGCTTCAACCGCGGCGGCCACCGCTAAATAAGTCTTACCGGTGCCCGCAGGGCCGATCCCAAAGGACAGATCATGCGCCCGCACTGTCGCCAGATAGTTCGCCTGATTCGCGCCACGCGGGCGAATCAGCTTCTTGCGCGTGCGGATCAACTGCGCATCCGGTTCATCGGCCACGTGAATCAATGGTTTGTCGCCTGCGGCTGGCTGCATTCCTGACTCCTGTAATGCAATGTGTACGTGTTCGGGCTCAAGGCGTTCGGAATGCGTCAGCTCAAACAGCTGACGCAAAACCTGCTCGCCGGTCTGCGCGTTGTCGGCCCGGCCAACAACCCGGAAGTGATTGCCACGGTTTGCAATCTCGATATCAAGACGGCGCTCAATGTGGCGGAGGTTTTCGTCGAATTGACCGATGAGGTTAGCGAGCCGGGAGTTATCTTCCGGCTCCAGTATCAGGTCCCTGCTGACAACTGCGTCAGTCAAAGCGGGGATTGATTCCTGAGCAACAGGTCATGACAAAAGAACGTACACCGGTTGACGCTGTGAGAAAAGGTTTTGTGAGAAAAAATCAGGCCCGTGTCACGGCTCGACTCAAGCCAGCGCCGCTGTCATAGACAAGTTAACCAAACGCCCGCGCAGCGAGTTGGGCAACGCTTCGGTAATCACGACATCGGCAAAATCACCAATCAACGATGCGGGGCCATCGAAGTTGACCCAGCGCATATTTTCGGTGCGCCCTGCCAACTGGCTGGCATCCTTACGCGCGTGCCGCTCCACCAACACGCGCTGCGTCGTGCCAACCATCGCGTTGCTGATCGACATCGCATGCTGGGTGATGCGGGTCTGCAAGATCTGCAGGCGCTGTTTCTTGACCTCCATCGACACCGGGTCAGGCAAAGACGCCGCCGGCGTGCCAGGGCGTGCGCTGTAGATAAAGCTGAATGATTGATCGAAGCCAATCTCTGCAATCAGCTTCATCGTCGCTTCAAAGTCGACATCGGTCTCTCCTGGGAAGCCGACAATAAAGTCAGAAGACAGACTAATGTCTGGCCGCACTTCGCGAAGCTTACGAATCTTCTGTTTGTACTCGATAGCCGTGTGGCCGCGTTTCATACGTGCCAATGTGCGATCCGAGCCACTCTGCACCGGCAAATGCAAATAATTAGCAAGCTTGGGTACGTTGGCGTACGCCTCAATTAGACTGTCCGTGAACTCGACAGGATGCGACGTCGTAAAGCGAATACGCTCGACACCAGGCACATCTGCAACATGATGAATTAACTTGGCCAGATCGGCGATCGCGCCGTCGTACATCGGCCCTCGATAAGCATTGACGTTCTGACCGAGTAAATTTATCTCGCGCACGCCTTTTTGCGCCAGAGCTCGCACCTCGTTGATGACATCATCAAACGGGCGGCTGATTTCCTCACCACGGGTGTAGGGAACAACACAAAACGCGCAGTACTTGCTGCAGCCTTCCATCACTGAAACGAATGCGGTCGGGCCTTCCGCGCGCGGTTCGGGCAGGCGGTCGAATTTTTCGATCTCAGGGAACGAAATATCCACCACGGCCGCCCGCTTAGCACGCGCCTCGTCGACCATGCCCGGCAAGCGATGCAGTGTCTGCGGGCCGAATACCATATCGACGAATGGCGCACGCTGGGTGATCGCTGCACCCTCCTGGCTCGCCACACAGCCACCCACACCGATCAACATATCGGGTTTGGCATCCTTCAACGGCCGCCAGCGCCCTAGCTCCGAGAACACTTTTTCAGCCGCCTTCTCACGGATAGAGCAAGTGTTGACCAGAATCACATCGGCGCTCTCCGGGCGATCGGTCAGTGTCATGCCATGGGATTCTGCCAATACGTCGGCCATCTTGGTCGAGTCGTATTCATTCATCTGGCAGCCGTAGGTGCGGATGTAGAGTTTGCCGGTCATCCGAGAATTGTAGCGCATTGCGCAGGACAACAAACCCCCGAGATCTGCTGGAATGTGAAGTGATTAACCCCCATCCGGCTCGGCAATCGCATCCGGCTGCCATAACTCGATCTTGTTGCCGTCCGGATCAGAAAACCAGCCGAACGCACCGAATTCGGTGCGCTGTACCTCATCGTGGATATCGGCACCCGCCGCCTTGACCTGCGCGATGGCCCCATCAATATCATCGACTATCAAATTGATCATGAATGGACTGGATGACGGATCGAGGTATTTGGTGTCGTGCTTGAATGGCGTCCAAATGTTGTAACCCTTATTCGGCATCTGATCGGGCATAAAGACACAACCACCAAAAGACGGGTCAATCTGCATTCCCAGGTGTTCCTGATACCACTTACCCAGCGCTTCGGGGTCCTTACTCTTGAAGAACACACCGCCTAGTGACAATACCTTGGCCATCGCTTTCTCCTTGTCGTGAAATGCCTAGACCCAAAGCGCGCTGCGATGCGCCGCTGCTACGCGTTGAGCCTGAACCTCTGTGATGCCAGCCTCGTCAGCGAATCGCAACCAGTCGCCCACCGCGGCAGACACCGCCTCCAGCATACGCCTTGCGCGGTGTTTTTTAACATCGAATGCAGCCGCTAGCGCGTACAGGTCGTCAACGACGAAACCGCGGCGTTTTCCGCCGATGCTCATCTGATGCTGCGCCGTCCATTGACCGTGCGGGTTGTACGCGTAGGTCACATCGAAGGCCGGCGACAATCGCCAGTCACCGCGACGGTTCATCACAAACGCGATGTTCTTGACATGGTCATCCTGATTGCGTGCCACGACATTGAAAAACGCGCGCAGAATCTGTTGCTCCAAATCCTCTCTCGGCAGGCCCAGAGTTCGAATCAATTGCAGCGCCTGCTCGTAGCCGTAGGCACCGGCCAGATTGAAATCCAGATGTAACAACGCACCCAGCGATTGCATGTGTTGGCGTGCGCCCGTTTCGTCGCGATCAAAACGCTGCGTCATGAAATGCGCCCGACCACCCTCTTCGTGCAGACGACAAGGCGCCATCGAAATTCCGGCGGCCTGCGCCATCAGGGCATAGGCATATTCAATCCTGCCGAATCCGGCGGGATCAGCCAGCTCCTTATCGCGATTGTTGGCAACGCCGTCGAACTTCAGCAACCAATGCTCAAAACCCGGCGCGGCGTCCAACTGACCGGAACGAAACTCCTGCGTTTGCGGATGCCAGGCGAGCACTGCCTTGGCACGCGCACCACCGGCCGAAGTACCAACACGCAGGATCTGCGAGATCGCCTGCTGGTCATCGCGCCCAGAGAGTTTGCCCGCCAGCTGCACACGATCATCCAGCACCCGCGTCGCCAATTCGACCAGCGACTCGACTTCAACGACCTGAACATCATCATCAACCCAATCCAAAGAGGGCTTGAACTCGAGCGCACCCATGCCACGACTGCCGGTGTAGCACAGCCGTTCGACCGGGGTGAAACTGTCAGGCACGCGGCCCTGAGCAGCTAACCAGGCATCGATCAGTGCATTACCAAACGTGTCCGGCAGACTGTCCGCCAGCATGCCGGGAAGACCCTTGAAGGTCTGCTTATTGAGCGCAGGAAACTCAAATGGGTCTGGCGAGAGCGGC
>JBCCZN010000196.1:0-4857 GCA_039187375.1 Pseudomonadota bacterium | reverse complement strand
TCACCATCGGCCTCAACCATGTCACCCAGAAAATCAAATAATCCGTAAGGCAGTGTCTCGTCGGCAAAGCTGCTCGGCATCGCCAACACGAAAACAAGCCCGACAGAGCGCAACAAACATCCTGTCTTAACCGGCATCGAACACCTCATCATCCAGCCAGGCCAACATCTCCAGCTCTTCCAACAGCTCTAGCTCCGTCAGCGCTGCCATCTCCTGATCGTCAAGCAACGGTAGTGGTGCGACACCCGGGCTCTGCAGACTGATCAACACGGCAGCCGCCGTCGCCGCAAGCCCACCCGCTGGCACCAACACCGGCAGCCAGCGGTGCCGCTGGCTGCGTTGATCCGCCACGCGCACCGCGTCCTGGCGCGCCGCGCGCAACCGCGCAGCGATATCGCCATCCACCTCGTTCGGCAGACGATTAGCGATCGCATCGCCGAACGCCTGCTCTGATTGCTGAATGTTCTCTGATTTGCTCATGGCATTTCACTCAACTGGTCACGCAAGCGACTCAACGCACGCGACAAATGGGTTTTGACACTACCGCCCGACACGCCCATCGCCTGCGCGGTTTCTTCAACGCTCAATCCTTCTACATGGCGCAGCAAGAACACTTGCTGCTGCCGCAACGGCAGTGCCTTCACCGCCGCATCAAGAGCCTCGGTACTGGCATCCAGTGCTATGCGTACCTCCGGCTGATCCGCCTCACGCCCCGGACTGCGCTCGACTATGTCGGTCAGATTGCCCTCGTCATCGCTAATCGATGTAAACATCGCGAATAAGCGATTGTGTGTTTTGCGCCGCCGGTAACAGTCCCGGATCCGGTTTTGTACGATCCGGAAGAACAGCGGCCTCCATTCCGTTGCAGGCCGCTGTGCATACTTCCTCGCCAATACCATCATGCTGTCCTGCACAATATCCATCGCATCATCCGCATTGCCGACAGCGTACTCCGCCATCCTGAATGCCCTGGTCTCCACGCTCATCAAAAACTCGTTTAATTGCGCTGCAACGGATGTCATGCGTTAACACTACGGTTCCGACGAGTCCCTGCCAAGCTCAGGACGCGTCGGCCGGTTCGCGCAACACGAATGTCGCACGCGTTGTCGGCAGACTTTCCAGGTCACCGTCGGCGCGCACTGTCGCATTGATCTGCTGCAGCGCCAGTCCTTCTGCGAGCGCGGCATTCAGTGCCTCTACAAGATCCGCAAAGTTTCGATACATCGTGATGCGTCCGGATTCGCCGCGCACACGCACGGCGAACAAACCGGTGCCCTCTTCATTGGCAATCAGGCTCAGCATGTCAAACACCGATGTGGCAGGCCGCGGCACACCGCGTACGCTCAACACCTCTCGAGACTCGGCAATATCGATATTCAGTGCACTCGGACTGGTGCTGATGAACGGCATCGTTGACGGCTCACCCAGCGGCCAGACGACCAACAATTGACCCGCCCGCGCCGACAGATCCACATCAACAACCGTCTTCGCATTAAAGTCAGCCGGAGCTGCACCGAATGCGTTGACCAGACCCCGTATGCGGATCGCATCACCGGCTGCCAGTGTTGCCAAACCCAGCGTGCCCGTCTCAATTTCATAATTATCCGGATCTGCATCCAACGTCATGTCCATACCCGTACCGGTAAAATCAAATGCAGCCGGACGGCGGCCATCCAACAGGAACAACTCTGCGGTGAGCGGCGCTACAGTATTGACCTGCGCACTGAAGTTGGCATATCGCATCACCACACGATCCGATTGCGCATCCAATGTGATGTCGTCCACCAGCTCGCCAAACGCAACAATGCGTTGACCGACAGAAATGCTATTGCCATCCAGCTCGCTGCTATCGATACCAGGCGCGCTAAACGCGGTGGCATCTCCAATCTGCACGCTGTAGTTGCGCGAAAAACCAACCTGTTGATTTTCCGGTGACAACAAACGGCCACTCACAGTCAGCACATTGCCTGTACGTGCCGTGACGACACCCTTGATCAACGTATCGTCAGCCCAGGGTACGCTCGTACCGGCATAAACGGTCGATGCAACCACATTGCCATCATCGATCATGCCAGCCGCGACAACCGGCGTGGCGCTCGGCAGCGCAGCCAATGCCGTCAGACCATCGATTCCCACATAGCCCTCACCGTCTACGTCATAGATCGTCTGTGCGTCGACGCCAAACGTCAGTTCACCAAAGTTGCCGCTCCGGCGTTGGAACGGTCGCAGGTTCAGCGTAACCAAGCTGTTGTCGGTATCCACCGAATCCAGTGAACCACGAACCCGATGCTCCCGATCAGACTCAAGCTCTGCCATCGCAAGCAGCACCGGACTGACGCTCACCACCGCCGGCGAGACACTATCATCGATGCGGTTGGAGGCTTCCAGGTCGAAATCCAGACTGAAGCTCGCTGGAACACCTGGCGCGATGACAATACGATCACTCTGCGCCAGTTGCAGTTCGACCGTGTACTCGCCCAGCGCATTGCCCTCGTCATCCACCGCAATCGCTGCGTCGGTTGCGCCCATCTCATCCTGCACGATGATATCGGCATCACTGAAGTCAAGCCGAATCTGCGCACGCTCATAGGCGCCAGTGGGCACCGTGGCAATGCTCAGAAATTCGGTGACCTCAGTCAGCTCACTAAAGTCCACCCGCGTCGTATTCGGCAGTGTTTCCACAACGCTGCCATTGGCACGCAGTAGCGCTACAGACAGGACATCGACGGTATAGGCGGCAAAGTCGCCCTCTGCGTCGGTTAAGCCAATCATCAACTTGCCATTATCGACCGGTGGCGTCCCGGCGACCGGTTCGTCCACATCCGGTGTGCTGCTGGAACCGCCACAACCACCCAGCGCCAGCATCGCCGCTGCCAGCACGCTCATCGTCCATTTCTTGCCCGGCGCCCAAGCCGTTTGCTCGAAAATCATTGTCTTCTCCAAAAAAATCAGTCAAAAGGGAGTAGCTACGTCCACCAAAACGCAGCGGTGGCCAGTTGGTTGACTCCGTCGACGGTTTTTTTGAGTGCACCGCTGCCAATTCGACATAAACCTGATGGGATACACTGTGCTGAGTTGCGAACAACGATCGCGAATTATCGAAATGGCGTGGGAAGATCGAACCCCGTTTGAGGCAATCGAAGCTGCCTACGGGCTGGATGAACAGGCCGTGATCAAACTGATGCGGCGCGAACTCAAGCCCGGCAGCTTTCGTCTATGGCGCAAGCGCGTCACAGGGCGCCGCACCAAACACACCGCATTGCGCAGTAAGTCAGTGACCCGCGCCTATTGTCCGACTCAATACAAGCGCTAGCGCAATACCGGGCAACCACCAGGCATGTACAATGCCGATATGGAACTGGTTGTATTCGATCTCGATGGCACGCTGCTCAATAGCCGCTCGGTCATCAGCGATTTCACCCGCGAGACGCTGGCGAAACTGGCACAACGCAATATCGCCTACACCGTGGCCACCGGACGCACGTTGCACGCCTCGCGCGACATCATCGCAGGCCACGGTTTCGCTCTGCCGCAGGCTTATAAGAATGGCGTGGTCATCTGGGATCCGACTGCCGGTGCGTTCAGTCACCACAATGTACTGACGCATTCAGAGACCGCACATGTGATGCAGGCCTGCGAACAAGAGCGGGTTACCCCATTTGTTTTCACGATGGTCAGCAACAACGACCATGCGATTTATCACGCGGAACCCAAGAATGCTGCCGAAAACTACGTTATCAATGAATACAGCTTGAAACGCGGTCTGGTTGCGCACCCAATCGAACAACTGCCAACCGATGCGCGGATTTGTAACATCAGCGCTGTCGGCGACACCGGCAGCATCAAAGCCATCACTGACATCGTCGCCGATGAGCCCCACCTGGTTGCCTACTGGGGCGTTGCCATGGAGGATAAACATCTCAGTTGGCTGGACATTCACCACAGCGATGCCAGCAAAGGCAGCGCGGTGGTGACGCTCAAGGACATTCTCGGAGTCGAGCGTATCGTGTGCTTTGGTGATAGCGACAATGATTTGAGCATGTTTGAACGCGCCGATGAATCCTACGCACCACAAAACGCCAAGGAATACGTCAAGGACAAGGCCACTGCGGTGATCGGCCATAATGATGAAGATGGCATCGCCCGCTTTCTACGTGAGCGCTTCTCGCTTTAGTGCGCACTGCCGCCATGCCCAAACCGGCGCGACAACATCCGCGTATTTCATATGCCCAACCTGATGATCCGTGGCTGCGACGCTCGTTCGTCGGCGCCGTCGAGGCAACGCTGGGCCGGCGCAAGGTCGAGCTTATCTACCGCTCACTAAAGGACGACTTTGACCCAGGCACCTTCTTCGGCGATGCACTCAAGCGCGGTGGTGTTACGGTCGAATGGTCTGGTGCATCGCGTGAGGGTATTCCTGCCCAGGGCCCACTGCTCATCATCGCCAATCACCCGTTCGGTGTGATCGACGGATTAGTGTTGTGTGATCTGGCGATGCAGCTGCGGGGGGATTTTCGCATCCTGATCAATGCGCTGTTGTGCCGCGACACCGATCTCGATCCCTACTTTCTTCCGGTCGACTTCTCAGCCACCCGTGAGGCGGTACAAACCAACGTCGTGTCGCGCCGTATCGCCAACGAAGCGCTGGCGAACGATGTACCGGTTGTCATTTTCCCTGCAGGTGGCATCTCGACCGCCCAGTCACGCTTTGGATTTGGACGTGTACAGGAGCTGCCGTGGAACTCGTTTGTTGCCAAGCTGATTCACCAACACAAAGCAAACGTCCTGCCGCTGTTCTTCCATGGCCGTAACAGTCGCAAATTCCATGTCGCCTCCAATCTGCATGAAATTTTCCGC
>JBCCZN010000195.1:0-4862 GCA_039187375.1 Pseudomonadota bacterium | reverse complement strand
GAGGACCAATATCGCGTCGTCGGTATTCTCGAACGCACGGGCTCTGTGCTGGATCGCCTGGTGTTAACGTCGCTCGACAGTGTTTGGGCAATACACGAACCTGGCGGCACTAGCGATAACGAAGACGCACACGAGCACGGCGACGAAGATAATGACGATGAACATGATCACGAGGCGCACGAGCACGACGAGGAAGATCATGACGATGAGCATGATCACAAGGCGCACGAACACGACGAGGAAGATCATGACGATGAGCATGATCACGAGGCGCACGAGCACGACGACGAAGATCATGACGACGAGCATGATCACGAGGCGCATGCTGAGGATGACGCCGATCGTGAGATAACAGCGATGCTGCTGCGTTACCGCTCACCCACCTCAGCGGTGAGTCTGCCTAGACAGATCAATACCTCCAGCAATCTGATTGCCGCCGCACCCGCCGTCGAAGTCTCAAGAGTGCTGCAATTGATCGGTGTCGGTCTGGACGGCCTACGCGCATTTGCCTGGCTCTTGATCATCTCGGCCGGACTGTCAATTTTTGCTGCACTTTATGGTTCGCTGCGATCACGCCGCGGTGATATCGCAATGCTGCGCTGTCTGGGCGCGACGCGATGGGAACTATTCTTCGCATTATTGCTCGAAGGTTTTTTACTGACACTGATGGGCGTCGTCTTGGGATTCATAGCGGGCCACCTGGTTGTTGAAATACTAGGCAATTGGCTTGAGCAGGCCCGAGGCGTTAGCTTTACCGGTATGATCTGGCTGCCACTCGAAACGATTCTGATACTCGGCTTGGTTTTGGTTGGCATCGCTGCGGCTGCGATACCCGCACTGCAGGCTTATCGGACCGACGTTGCAAAGACACTCGCAGAGGCGCCATGACTGGCAACAACAATCAGACTCAAGCTAGCGACATGTGGTTGGCGCTCATCACCCTCGCGGCATTGGCCAGCAATGCCGGCGCACAGGGCCTGACAACGGATGAGTTGGCGGCGGAAGCCGGAACCGGTGATGCATCGGCAGCAATCGAAACACTGCCGCCCGTAGCATTCAAAGACGCAGAAGATCTCGTTCTGACACCGGCGGCGCAAGGCGGCTACTCCGATCCACAGGGGCGGCTCGTGGTTGATGTGATCGAGGGCGACAACACCTACGTGGCCATCCGGGTATCGACTAAAGCCGGCGCACCGGTCAGTGGTGCAAAAGCCGACACCGCGATCAGCGGTACCAGTCGAGTAGTCGACACGTCAGAGGCGTTGTTGACCACCAGTGACACATACGGCTTCCTCGATATCGCTGTCCTTGCTGGCAAGATGGGCCGGGACGTTCTCACGGTGCGCGTCGGTGATGCCGACGTTGAAATAGTACTAAACGTTTTAAGTCTTGCCGCCGCAGGTGTACCGGATCTGCCGCAAATCGAGCGTGGCATTCCGTGGTCAGATCTGATGCAGGCGAATGTGCAGTACGTCGATGGTGTCGTGGCAACTAAATTCCCTGAAGGCATTGCCGAGCGTGACGGCCAGCAGGTGCGCATTGCCGGCTTCATGACCCCGCTGCAAGCGGGCTCACGGCAGCGCTGGTTTTTGCTGACCTCCAGTCCACCGCATTGCTACTTCGATATCCCTGGTGGACCTGCTGGCACGATTGAAGTACTCGCACCAGAGGGCGTCGACGTGACCTGGGAACCGGTCGTGATTGAGGGGCGCTTCGAGCCCATTGCGGAAGGCGATGGCACGGTCTATCGGCTGCACGAGGCCAGGATGGTTAATCCCTGACAACGATTTCGCCGACCCGCCTGGCCGGGCTTGCGCTGCTGTGCGTCTGTGTACTGCTGTCGTCGGGCCTCTTCGCCCACCCGGAAGATGAGCTGTGCATTCCAGGCGAGACGATGCTCGATCCGCTGTTATGCGAGGAACTCGCCGCGCTGGATCGCGCTGATGACAATACCGCGCGCTCGGTTGACCTGCCTGACAACAGCGCCCTCGCCAATCGCAGCATCGTCGCGACGTTTGTTATTTATCTTCGAATCGGCATTGATCACATCCTGCCCGGCGGGCTGGATCACATTCTGTTTGTCATCGCACTGGTGCTGACGACAACACAGCTACGGCCACTGGCCATTCAGATCACCGCCTTCACACTGGCACATACTGTGACGCTGGGTCTTGCCTCAGCCGGTGTCGTGTCACCCAGTGCGCAGCTCGTTGAACCCTTGATTGCTGCGAGCATTGCGTTTGTGGCGTTAGAAAATCTCTGGGCGAGCGAGATGTCGCGCTGGCGGCCGTTTATCGTGTTTGGCTTTGGCCTGCTGCACGGTCTAGGCTTTGCCGGTTTTATCGGCGAGCTCGGCCTGCCAACCGATCGATTCTGGAGTGCGTTAATCGGCTTCAATGTCGGCGTTGAACTGGGTCAACTCAGTGTTGTAGTCATCACGCTGATAGTGTTGCTAGGCCTGCAACGAATAATAGCCCAGCGCGACAAGCGCAATGCTTATCGGCGCTGGGCTGTCATACCCGGCTCAGCACTAATCGGCATCACCGGGCTGTGGTGGACGGTCGAGCGACTAGTCGCCTGAGCCCGGATCGAAACCGCGACCAATCAGCAACGGCTCGATGCTCGGATCGGCGCCACGGAAGTTGCGATACAGCTCATCAGCAGGGCGCAGGCCACCGGCTTCATAGACCCACTTACGCAGCCGCGCCGCGACTACCGGATCAAAGATGTCTTCAGCTTCCTTGAACGCATTGAAACCATCCGAATCCAGAATCTCTGACCAGAGATAGGCGTAGTAACCCGCGGAATAACCGCCGGAGAAAATATGACTGAAATACTGCGAGCGGTAACGCGGTTCGATCTCGTCGATCAATCCATACTCATTCAGAATTTTTTCTTCGAATTCTGTCGCGTCCGTAATCGCAGCAGCCTCTTCTGAAGAGAGCATATGCCAGCGCAAGTCGAGCAGCGACGCCGCCGTGTATTCGGTCGTGTAGAACCCCTGATTATGATTCGCCGCGTTTTGCATCCGCTCAACCAGCTCGGCAGGAATTACCTCTCCGGTTTCATGGTGCTTGGCAAACAGCGCCAACATCAGCGGCTCAGCAGCCCAGTGTTCGAGGATCTGTGCGGGGAACTCGGTGTAATCGCGCGGCCCGTCTACGCCGGAAAAACTCGGATAGTCAATCTGCGTCATGATGCCGTGCAGGCCATGACCGAATTCGTGGAACAGCGTCGCGACCTCGTCAAAGCTCAACAATGTCGGCTGACCTTCCGGCGGTGTCGACAGATTCAGATTATTGGTGACGATGGGGCGAATCGATTCGCCCTCGATATTGGAAGCAGCGCGGAAGCTATTCATCCAGGCGCCACCGCGCTTGGAGTCGCGAGCATACATGTCAAACATGAATACACCGAGGTGAGAACCGTCGGCATCACGAACCTCGTAGGCGCTGACTACGTCATTCCAGACCGGCGCATCCAGCTTTGTAAAGGTAATACCGAACAGACGCTTGGCCATCTCGAATGCACCGCCTTTAACCGCTTCCAGATCGAAGTAGGGCTTAATGGCGTTCTCATCGATGTTGAACCGCGCTTTGCGAATTTTCTCTGCGTAATGCCACCAATCATGCCCGGCAAACTCAAACTCGTCGCCGATCAACTCTCGCATGTCCGCACGCTCTTTCTTGGCCTGCTCCAGGCCAGGTTTCCAAACGCGCAGCAGAAAATCCTCAGCACCTTTGGGCGACTTCGCCATGTTGTACTCCAGGATGTAATGCGCATGCGAATCGTAGCCGAGCAGCTCAGCCCGCTGTGCCCGCAATTGCGCGGTACGAATCGCTAACGGACCGTTATCGACATCACCCTCGGTGGCACGCAAACGATAACCGTTGAATACGGTCTCTCGCAGTTCGCGGTTTTCCGACTGCGTCATGAAGCCTTCATAGACAGAACGATCGAGCGTCACCACCCAGGCCTGCTTCTCGTCATCCCAAATGCTGGCTTTGAACGTCTCGGACAGACCGGCAGTATCGGCCTCGTCGCTGATCTCCAGCTTGAATGCCTTGGTAGACGAGAGCAGATTCTGACCGAACTGAGTGCTAACAGAAGAGAGTTCTTCATTGATTGCTGCAACCTTGGCTTTGGTTTCAGCATCCAAGGCCGCACCGGAGCGAACAAAACCACGGTGCGTCAGCTCCAGCAGACGGGCATCCTGCTCATTGAGATCCAGACTCTCGCGTGCTTCGTAGACCGCATTAACGCGTTGCCATAGATCATCGTTCAGCGAAATTTTGTCCGATTCACGGGTCCACATCGGATAGATAATGCTCTGCAGTTCGCGTTTACGGGCGTTGAGCTCTGTCGATGCAAGAGGTGCGAATACAAGGCCCACCTTGGCCGCCAGATCACCCACCTTCTCAAGCGCGAGGATGGTGTTCTCGAAAGTTGGTGCATCGGGGTTATTGACGATCGCCGCCACTTCAGCACGCTGCTCGAGCATGCCTTTCTTAAACGCCGGCAAAAAATCTTCATCAGAGATTTTGTCAAACGGCGGCACACCGAATGGCGTGTCCCAGTCCATCAAAAACGGATTGCCCGCCAGCTCCTCATCGGTGACGACAATATCGTCAGCAGCTGCTTGCATATCCGTTTGAGTTTCAGTCTCCGCAGGCGCTTGTGTTTCATTACCACAACCGGCTAAAAGCAGCGCCAACAGTGCGCCCCAGCAAAATCTCAGTGTCATCGCTCTATCCTCGGATAGTCTCTTAATAGGTAGCTCGCAAGGGTGACACAGGATGCGCAGCAGCGCCATGCCAAAACGGCACTACAATTTGACACTGATGGGGCTCAACACAGACAAT
>JBCCZN010000194.1:0-4927 GCA_039187375.1 Pseudomonadota bacterium | reverse complement strand
CGTTGACGGCATGTTCATCAGCCAGGTTTGGGGCCAGCTCAAGTGCCTGTGTTGCGAATCGTTGTGCTTCCGGCACCGCCACATCAACGGATACTTGTCCGTAAGCGCCAGACGCATCGGACAACAAATAAACCACCAGTGCTTTTTGCGCGAGCGCCGGGGCGTACTCCGGATCGATATCCAACACGCGGTCGAGCATCACCGATGCGCTCTGCAGTCGCGGCGTGTCGCGACTGACAATATCCTGGCGAGCCCGCAAGAACAGCTCATAGGCTGCCGGGTCCGTGACATCAGACTCATCGATAGTGCCGGTCAATTGGCTGATTAATGTCTGACTGATTTGTCTGGCAATCGTGTCCTGCACGCGGAACACGTCGGTCAGATTACCGTCATAGGTTTCCGAGAACAGCTGAAACCCCTCGGCCGCATCCACCAATTGCGCAGTCACGCGGATCTGATTGCCCGCCTTACGCACCGATCCTTCGAGAATGTACGCCACGTTCAAGATCTCACCGATCTCGCGCAGGTCGCGATTCTGCCCTTTGAAGGCGAATGATGATGTTCTACCAGCGACCTTGATTTCGGGGTTTTGCGCCAGCTTGTTCAACAACTCCTCGGAAAGACCATCGGCGAAATAACCCTGCTCAGCATCGGCGGACATGTTCTCGAAGGCGAGCACCGCGACGGACGTCTCCTCAGCATTCACCGCAGGGCGAGTATCAGCCGTTGTCTGGGCTGGCGCACTCGTCGGTTGGCTGACCATTCGCATCACAACAATGCCCAGGACAAAGACCAACAAGCCGATGACTACGTAGTCGAGTTTTCTGGCCGTCACATCCGTGACCGAGGCATCCGGCTCGACATGAGCCTCGCGTTTCAAGCCATCCGGTGTGAGCTCGTATACCCATGAAAAAATGAGCACGAACGGCAATCCGACGACAAATGCCAACACGAATGCACGCATGACCCAATCTGGCGCGGCGATCGCCTGCAGACCAATATCGGCGACCTGCAACATCAACCAACAGGTGACGCCATAAGCGATCGCCATCCGGATGACGTTTCTGCGATTCAGTTCGGCCAGAAGCTGTTTCACGCCTGCAACTCCAATGCGGGTTGCGGCCAGTATACAAAAATCGGACTGCGCTAATGCCCCGGACGGTGCACAACGATCTCCTCACCGATATCGATACGCATCAGGTCTTCACCGATCTCCAGCGGCCCGGACCAGGTCGTCCGCGTTTGTTCGATCAACTCCGGCAATCCCTTGGGATTATTGTCCAGGTGGGTGTAGACCCCAAGGCGGGTATTGGTCTTGTCAAAAACGCGTCCGACGTCTGGCGCCAGCGTATGCAATGCGACGATGTCATCGGACATATCCTCCGGATAGTTGGCGCGAATAAATCGCTCTAGCGCCGGTGACATCACCTCATGTATCACGACATCCGCACCCTGGGAGGCTTTGATCAAATTTTCCGAGTAGGCGGTGTCGCCGGAGATAACAACACTGTGCCCACCGAAATCAATGCGGTAGCCATACGCCGGCTCGATGACGTGATGATCTACCTTGATCGCAGTGACCGTGACACCGCCAATCTCCACTGAATATTGATCGGCCACCGGAATCACCGTGTATTCCAGATGTTCACGGGAGAGTGTCGTCACCTGTTTTTCAACGCGGTAATACACATCCTCGTCGTAGGCGTTGCGAATGCCACGCATCAGATCAACGGTCTTCTCCGGTCCATAGATTTTCAGCTGGGCGCGTCGCAACAAATTCCAGCCGTTGAGGTATAGCTCCGGCAGACCAATCGTGTGATCCGAATGTAGATGCGTCAAAAAGACGTGCTCGGTTTGACGGATATATTTCGGGCCAAGATTCCATAGCCGGTGTGTACACCCACGACCGCAATCAAACAACAAATTGACGCCATTCGCTTCAACCAGAATCGTCTGACTAAACTGGCGCGGATTCGGCAACGGTGTCCCGGTGCCTAGCAACGTCACCCGAATCGCAACCTCGGCTTCGGTGTTGGCATCCGCTTCGCTCGACGCAATCACTGGTTGCGCTGCCCGCGCGCGCAATTGCTTGGCGACCGTCAGATAATAATTGCGCGCCGTCGCCGTTAGCGTATCGAACGCCAATGCGGTTAACGCATCCGCTTTGGCCAACAACGCCTCAGTCTGCTTGGGGTCCAGTGTCAGCACGTAGTCGCTGAGTTGTGCGACCCACTGATAGTCCTGTTTTTCCATTGCCACCTGGATCGCATTAATCGCCGCGGGCATACCACCCGCCAGATCCACAACACGTTCGGCTTCGGTCTTGTTAGTGAGCGGAAATAAATTGGTGGGGTTGCCGTCATACCAACCCAGATAACCGCTGAAGATTGCCCGAATCGCCCACTCCGGGTTGCCGTAGTAGGGCTGTAAATAATCGAGCGATGCGTATTGTTCAGGTAACTCGACGTACTCAACCAGCTCATTGGGTGTCAGCCCAAGATTGATGCCTTCGACCGTCTTGTTGAATAAGAACTCAATCGCATCCCGATAATTTCCCAGCACCTCCTGTACCTGCGCTGCGCCAATGACCGGACGCGTATGGCCGGCCACCACAGCCTCGGGTTTGTCCTGCAGGATGCGATCGATTGCCTTGATCCATGCGCGAATATCGCGATATTGGGTACCGCGCAGTGCATAGAGATTTGGCCATGACTTGTAAAAGTTGTCGCCGGAAAACGCGACTTGATCCTCGGCAAACCAGACCGACACGTGATCTTCGGTCTCGCCGCCGGCGGTGATCAGCTCCAGCTCCAGGCCAGCGATCGATAGCGTCGCCTGCTGGGTCGTCACAAAATGGGTGGGTGCAACACGCCGGCCAGCGGCGAACACCTTCGCGCGATCGCCCGGCCAGTAGACCTTGGCGATGCCATTATTGATCCGCTCTTCTGGTGTTAAGCGAAAACCCGCCTGACTGGCACCACGCTGTTTCTGGATGTTGATACCAGCCTGCTCCAACGAGCGCTGCTCATCGCCAAAGTCCTTGTGCGCCCAAACCTGGACATCATCAGAATCCATAAACGCAGCGGCGCCCAGGGTGTGGTCTCCATGCCCGTGCGTAAACACAATGGCTTTGACCGGTTTCGCGGTGATGTCACGGAACGCCTCACGCACGCGCTCGCCAGCGGCAATATCAATACCGGTATCAACGATGACGATGCCGTCGTCACCGACCACCATGCTGACTGCGGAGACGCCGAATCCGACCGCGGTGTAGACGCGCTCGGAGACTTGAATGACCTCTTGGCGAAACTCGGCATTACGCTGGAAAAGCTGACGCGTCGCTGCAGATTCCTGTGCAGCGACGCATCCGCTCTGACCGATGAGAACCAGCGCAACAAACAGCAATACATACTGCATACGCTGATTGAGCCACATGTCAGAAGTTCACTTCAAACGAGATACCGTAGGTGCGCGTCGACGCATTAGTGACTCGGCACAGTGCGTTCTGGTGAATGTCCAGGCGTGCGTCGGTTGAGTCACGGAAAATCGCGTTACCATCGTTAATCAACACCGCACCACAGAATTGCTCGTCTGACAGGTTCTTGCCGTAGATTGACAGGTTGTACTCCTGCTCCAGACCGAAGCGGTAGCTAATGTTGGCATCGACCAAGGTATACGCCGGCACAGTCAGCTGATCCACAACCTGGCTGTTGCCGTTGGTTGCTGTCACCTTCACCTGATCACCGGTGTGCGAAACGTTGGCAGTAAAGGTCAGCACATTGCCGCTGTCGAATACGATTTCCTGCGAACCGAGCAGGTTGAACGAGAAGTCCGGTGCATTGGCCAGCTCCGCGCCTTCGACAAAAGTACTGTCTGTCGCATCGGTCACTTCAGTATCCAGTAGCGAGATGCCGCCTTGCATGTAGAAGCCAGAGTCGTTACCAAAACGGAAGTTGGCATCAAATCCGCTGATCTCGGACTCCGGCGCGTTGTCCAGAATCGGAATACCGCGGCCGGTGACGAACTGTTGCAGATCCTCGTAGGTGTACTGGAATGCCGCCGCATCGTATTGGATGCGACCACCCCACAACGTGCCCTTCAAGCCAAGCTCCCAGACGTCCAGCGACTCAGGATTCAGACGGGTCTCTTCCAACGATGAGATGACGTTGGCAACCGGCACCAGCGCATAGACCGGACGAATGTCCAGTGCCGAGCCTTTGAAGCCTCGCGAGTTGCTCAAATACACCATTGAGGTGTCACCGAACTTGTAGTCCAGCTTGAGCGTGTAACCGACGTCGTCGTTGTTCAGCTCCTGCGTGATCTGGCGGGCGATTTCATAGCCTTCGCTATCAAACCCTGCCGTGCCCGGGTTTTGGGCGTTGACCAGTGCGCGTACATCATCGGCGAAGTACAGCGTCGACGTGCGATCTCCGGCAACGCTCGGTGAGGACGGCCGATAATCACCGGTAATTTTTTCGTCGGAATAGCGCACGCCGGCGGTCAAGGTCAGCGCTTCGGTGAAATCATATTCACCCTGGAAGTACACACCGAGGTTCTCCTTGGTGTGGTTCAGCTGAATATTCGGCACCTCAAGACCATTGCGGAATGCACCGCGCGCACCACGCAATCCGGTGAACGACTCCGCGTCATCATTCAAATAGTAGACACCGGCGATCCAGCGGAACGCACCATCGCCCGTCGAAATCAGACGAAACTCCTGTTGGAACGTGTCGCGATCATCTTCCTGATAGGACTGCAGGCCGAGTGTATCGCCACCATCGTTATCGTTGGCGTTCTGGAACTCCAGATGATCCAGTGAGGTGCTGGAGTTGAAGGTCGCAAACGGCAACTCATAGTCAATTTTCAATGCCAGACCACTGGTGTCGAGCACTTCCGAGCCAATGTCCTGGGCGGTTGTAGACCAGTT
>JBCCZN010000193.1:0-5093 GCA_039187375.1 Pseudomonadota bacterium | reverse complement strand
TGACTGACAGGTAGCCAACGCGTCCGAGCAGTCGAGCCTCGAATGACCGGTTGCGGATGCCATCGCGCTCGCGGATCAATATCCAGCTCAGCCAGTTGGTTTGGGTGTTGTAGCGTGGTTTGCGTTCCCAGCCGATGATACGCACCGGTAGCTCATGAGCGAGCACGCGGGCCAGATTGTCTTCTTCGTTGGCGTCGCGAATCGCATTGCGCATGGCGATCGCATCGAACGGACCGCTGTCGCGAACATGGCCGGCATCGACATAGGTAAATTCGGCGATCCAACGCTCATCATTCGGCGAAATGGAATAGACCGTGTCTCGAATGGGAGCGCCACTGCTCATGCGTCCTACGACTTTAAGCGACTTACGCCAAATATGATCGCGCGGCAATTCTGCCTGTGCCCGTGGTGTGATGTTTACCGTCGCAGGGCCGTGTTGCAATGGCGTATTGTAAGGTGATTGCGCGGTGGTAGATCCACACAGGCACGTAAGTGCCAACGCGGTGAGCAGTCGATTCACTGTCGCTTCCCCAATTGTTCTTGTCGGTCCGGCGGAACGGTCGGACTCGCTTGTTATGCGCCTTTGATACCATCGCACCACACCCGATTGGGTGTGATGCGACAGAATGCGGGGCTTGGCTTCGAATCTGTGAGCTTATCGACTGGTTTGGAGCAATCGACCGTCCATATCCGAATCGGTTAGCGGTTGATAGAACGCGTCATTCGTCTGGAAAAATTCGCCGTTGGCCAGTTCCCAGGTCTGGTCGTAGGCATTGGAGAATGACAGATCGCCCTGCGAGGTACTGTAGGTCTCGGTGCCCCAGACTGCTTCGACAGACTCCGCATGGCCACGATCGCGCATTGCGTCCCGTTTCATGTAGCTGTCGTGCATCGAATCGAGAATAGAAGAGTTGGTTTTGGCGGTGATCGATGACATGTCCGCCATTTTCTTGATTTCACGGCCCGCTTTACGGTGCTCTTCCAGCCACCAGGCGTTGGTGCGCTGCTGCCATTTCGGATCCCATTTGAAGTTGTTCATGACCGTTGGGATGCCAGGGTGGCCTTCATCGAGTTTGCCTTGTTCCGTCGAGAGCGCGAGCAAAAACGCGAGGTGGCCACCGCCCGCATCCAGCGTGCCGCCAGCGCCCCAGCCGTCGGGCGTCGAATTTTGCCAATGCGTGGTCATCGCGATCAGATAGCTGTCACTTTTGACCTCGCCATCGTCGGCACGCACGGTGACAACGACCATGTCCGCCCAGTGCTGACCGATGGCGCCGATATTGCGAATTTGTTGCTGCATCGCATCGAGAAAAGGCTTTAGCTCCGCCGGTCGCTGCACATCGAGAATCTCACTTTTAATGTCTGGCATATTGCTCAGCAGGAACCGCACTGCGTGTTCGGCGTCTTGAATTTGGGCGTTGACGCAGCCGGTTTGTGCACCGCCGTAGGTGGACCAGCTCCAGTTATAGGTTGGCAACATCGTGACCGCGTGTTGTTTGTCTGGCGAGTGGGCAGACCAAACGACCTTGGGGCCCTTCATGCAGCCATACGCCGTGCTCCAGTCAACGCCGCCCTGAGTCTGCCAGTCGTGTGGAATGAGGGTCGAAAATGCAAGTCCGGCGCCATTTGGGTTGTTGCTGTCTTGCACGCTGACGCGCTTCAGACGTAGGCCATCGGCTGGCAGATTACGTGCTGGCTGGTTACTTGCTGGCTGGTCATGTGCATTATCGCGATGACCATCGAATGCCACTTGCGACGGTGGGCGGGATGGCCGCTGTGCCCTCTCTGTCGGCGCCCGCTCCGCCGTCGACGTCTGCGTCCGCTGTGCGTTTAATGTGAAATTATGTAGATCGTACTCGCCGGTGTTGACGGCAACGACACCGACCCCACCGGAGCCGATGCTGTTGTTACCAATGCGTGAGCGCTCTTCACCGTTGACGAGCAGGGCGATTTCCTGACCGTGTTCGACCAAGCCCAGCGTTACCTGATCGCCCAGTCCGTCCAGACCCAGTTGCATCTTCTGCGACATCTCGCCGTTGCTGTAGTGATACAGGTGTACTGACTGATCACCCGCTAACGTATATAGGTAATAGGAGCGCGGTTGATCGCGAAAGCCGTAGAGCAGTCCGGCCATGGAGTAGGCGTCACCGGTTACGGCGACGTCCACACTGATTTCACGACTGCCGCCGGTGCCCGGTGCCTCGTCTACATAGTAATAACGAATGGCACCGTTGGCATGCTCGTTCGTCAGGTTCCAGCCTCCGTTGTTTGGGGCAACGGTCCAGGTTTGGCCTTGTTCGGCGGTGATGATGTCCTCCAGGGCGCCCATGCCGCCGGTGCTCTGGCCGCAGCCAGTGCCAACCAGAATCAGTACTCCTGTTCCTATCAGTCTCGTCAATGAGTTCATGGTGTTCTCCAGTTTTATTGCTGTGGGTGCCCGATCGAGCGGGCTTGTACTGGAAGGCGTCAAAGCACGGAAAACGGGATCACCTATTTTTTGAGCCGTTTTTACCGGTTCTTGCGCCTATACAAGCAAGGCACACAACGCGCCTTCTAAAACGACATAAGGAGATAACGATGAAGACCAGGCAATGGCTCAATACAATCCGGGCGCTCGTGCTGTGCATGACACTGGGATTGGCCGCGTGTGGCGGCAGTAGCGGGGGTGGTACGACGCCGCCACCGGCTTCAGGAGGCAATCCACCACCACCGGCCACCGATACCGATGGTGATGGCACGCCGGACTCGACCGATACTGATGACGACAATGATGGTGTATTGGATACCGCTGATGCACAGCCACTGAATCCAGCACGCACCAAGGCGATCGAGCCGCTGTTCTTTGATGCGAATGGCGATCTATCTTTGCCCGCCACCTCGGGCGCGATGCAGCTGGAGTGGATCTTGAGCGAGCTGGCCGATACCGACACCACCGCGCAAGAGATACAGGATCACTTCTCGCCAGCAGCGCTGGCCGCCGTCAGTGTGTCGGATTGGCGTGCGTTCTTTGACAGCCTGCGTGCGGTTATTCCCGGCGGTACGGTGCAGGACATCGTCTCGATGACACCGAGCTTCGTGCGCGTGCTGGTGGGCGATGCCAACACCCCGGCCAGCGGACAGTTTATCGTCATTCGCACTGACCTGGGTTCCGGTTTGATCGATTCGTTCGGTTCCAACCCCTTCAATTTGAATGGTGGCAGCACGCGCACCGTAGACCAGAATCTGACCTATGCAACGGCAGCCGACAAGCTCGAGACACTGTCGACCAACAGTGCTGTGCTGGTGGCCCGTATCGAAGACAATCAATGCAACGCCGTGTTCGATCGCAATGCGGATCGTGCTTTCAGCATCGCGTCGATCTTCAAAGTCTTCACGATGGGTGCGGTCGCCGAGGCACTGAATGCAGGCACCATCGCACGCGATCAGTTGATCGAAGTGGTAGCGGATAATCTAGTTTTGGGCGGCTCGTTTAACGATGCCGTTGGCTTGAACGTCAGTGTCGAAGATCTGGCCGCTCTGATGCTGGGCATCAGTGATAACACGGCCACCGAACATTTGTTCAAACTGGTCGGCCGTGCCGCGAACGAGAGTATTCTCGATACGTTCAATCATGCCAATCAGGATGCGATGGAGCCGTTCTTGTCGATGAACGAGGCGTTCCATTTGTACTTCACTGTGTCGCCGGCCGACGCGACTGCCTATATTTCACTGGATGAGACGTCGCAGCGTGACTACGTCGATAACACGCTGACGCCGCTCGGCGCGGTGACGCAATTCCTGCAGGCTAACGCCAACGTGCTGGTCGAGTCGTTTTGGCAGGCCAGCCCCGTCGATGTGTGCAACGCTATGGCAGGCCTGCGGCAGTTCAACGATCTGACGCCCGGCTTTGAGGTGACGGACCTGGCTTATGGCGCCGAAACGGCGGTCGTGAATCTACGTGATCAATGGGAACGGGTGTGGTTCAAAGGTGGCAGCTTGTCCGATGGCAGTGGCCTGTTGGTGTTGACCTACGGCTGGATGCTGGAGACCGACAATCGCGGCACGTTTGCGGTGATTGTCATGACCAACAATGACCCGAACGGCACCGCGCGTATCGATCAGGGTGCGGTTGCATCGGTCGCCTCCCGCATTATTGATATTGTGAATGCCGAGAACTGAGTCAGGACGACTCGGTGGCAGCGGGCGGGTGTGGTAACACATCCGCCCGTTTTTTTATTCACGATTCACTCACGATTCGCATTTGGCGATTTCGTCGCGCAGCAGGTCGGGTTGGCGCTGGTCAAAATCTGCGATGCCAAAGCGCGCATCCACCTCCAGCCACTTCTCGAGCGCTTTCTTAAACCAGGGACAGGCGACATCAGACCCCTGCGCCAATTCGCTGACATCAGCCATCATGTGATAGCTGATGGCCAATGAGCGCTGCGGACCAGAGGTATTCGGATCAGCCTTGGCCTGCGCTTCAAACCAGTCGTTGGTGGCGGACATCAAGACGATGGGTTCATCGCGCTCACCGGTGCGTGCCAACGCCATCGCTTTGGAGGCGCGCAAGATCGCCAGCTGACGGGCACTGCTGGTGTCACCCGGGTCGCGTGCGACGACGGTTTCAACCAGCGTCATGGCCTCGCCATAGTCGACAACCGCTTGTTCTGGCTTGCTGGTGTCCACATAGCTATTGCCGCGCGACCAATAGGTTGTCGATAGCTCGTCACTGATCGCCTGATTTGGGCCACCCAACTCCAGTGCCACTTTGTAGACGTCAATCGCCTGACTATAGTTGGCGATGGCGTCATCGTATTCGTCAATCCAGTAATGCGACTCGCCACGTAATTGATGGGCATCGCCAGCGATTCGTGCGAATTCGGCCGTTTGGTTGCGCGAGGCGATGTCTGCCAGCAGCGTCGTCAACAGGTCGATCACGCCTTGGTAATCATCGGCCCACTGCAGTCCTTTGCCTTTTCGCAGGGTGTTGTTGTAGCGGCTGACTGTGATGCGCGTGTTGTCAGGTGCTTTTGTTTGCGCCTGTTCCAACAACGCGTCGGCCTGATTCAGCAAAGCTTGACCTGCTTCGGTGTCGTTGTCGATGGTGAGTACGT
>JBCCZN010000192.1:0-5143 GCA_039187375.1 Pseudomonadota bacterium | reverse complement strand
TGCAACGCAATGAGGATGTGTAGGCCGATTTTATCCTCCAAGACCTCGGTCCAACCGAGTCCTCGCCCTGTCACATCAATGCGCATGGACTGGCCGGCGAGGTGGTGTTGTCGTTCTTGCAGCAGCACGCGGATCTGCCGATTGGTCGTATCGTCTTACTTGGAACGCCGGTGGTGAGCGCCGCTGCAGCACTGCGCGTTGCATCGCTGGATGGTGCAGACGGCGAGATGGCGCAATCGTTAACGCGGCAGTCTTTCGACTGGTCATTGCCCGGCATTCAGATCGGCGCCATTGCCGGGACGATGGCGATGCATCAGGGGCGCCAGAATGACGCGTTAGCCGCGCCGCATGACGGTGTCGTCTCGGTTGAAGAAACGCAATGGGCAGGGCTCGCCGATCATCTGACTTTGGCGGTGCCGCATGCGGGACTGGTGACCTCGCGTGAGGTGGCTGACCGCGCCGTCCGGTTCCTACAGCATGGTGCGTTCAAGCGCACCGACTAGTCTTTTAGCAACGCCTTTAACGCATACAGCCGATCCAGCGCGGCGCGCGGCGACAGGCTGTCCGGGTCTAGCGCTTCGATGGCATCGAGCAGTGCTTGTTGTTGTGCGGTGAGCTCAGGCTCATCGTCAATCGGTGTGCTGAAATCCAGTGCGCTTTGTTGTGCGCTGTCGGTATCACGGGTGGCCTCCAGTGCGGCAAGATATTTGCGTGCGCGGCGAATCACCGCCTTGGGCACACCCGCCAATGCGGCGACCTGTAAGCCATAGCTTTTGTCGGCAGGACCGGCTTTGACTTTGTGCATGAACACCAGCCGTTTGCCGTGTTCGGTGGCGTCCAGATGCACGTTGGCACAGGCACCGATCTCGTGGGTGAGCTGGGTCAGCTCGAAATAATGGGTCGCGAATAACGTCAGCGCCTGGCTGTGCGTGGCGATGTGATGCGCCGCCGCCCATGCCAGCGACAAGCCATCGAAGGTGCTGGTGCCACGGCCGATCTCGTCCATGAGCACCAGACTCTGCTCTGTGGCGTTGTTGAGGATGTTGGCGGTCTCGGTCATCTCGACCATGAACGTCGAGCGGCCACCAGCAAGATCATCGCTGGCACCAATACGGGTGAACACTCGATCGATGGGACCCACGCTCAGACTGGTGGCCGGCACATAGCTACCGACGCGAGCCATGATCGCCAGCAGCGCCGCCTGGCGCATAAAGGTTGATTTACCGCCCATGTTAGGGCCGGTGACAATCAACAGGCGGCGATCGGTGTGCAGGTCTAAATCGTTAGCGATAAAGGGATCGTCCAGTACCTGTTCGACGACCGGGTGGCGGCCATCACGCACCTGCAATCCGACGGTGTCGGATAGCGTCGGGCGCGCATAGCGGCCCACCAGGGCCCGCTCGGTCAGCGTGGCCAAAACATCGGTCTCGCTCATTCCTTGGGCGCAGGTTTGTAGCTCGGACAAGCGCGAGTTCAGCGTCTCCAACAGCGCCTCATACAGGGCTTTTTCGCGGGCCAGCGACTGCTCGTTGGCGCTCAGCACCTTGTCTTCAAACTGTTTGAGTTCGTCGGTGATGTAGCGCTCTGCGCCCTTCAATGTCTGGCGGCGGATGTAGTCAGCGGGGGCGGCATCGCTGTTGATCTTGGACAGCTCGATGTAATAACCGTGCACGCGGTTATAGCCGACCTTGAGTGTGGCAACGCCCGTGCGTTCGCGCTCGCGTTGTTCCAACTCGCGCAGGAACTGATTGGCGTTGGTGGCCAGCTCTCGCAACGCATCCAGCTCACTGTCGTAGCCATCGCGGATGACGCCGCCATCGCGCACCAGCATCGGCGGGTTGTCGATGATGGCGCGGTGCAGCAGGTCTGCGGTGGCGGACGGGTCCCCAATGTCGCCCGACAGCTGCGGCCAGCGGCCCGCTTGTAGTGGTCTTAATTGCGCCTGAATCGCCGGTGCACTGGCCAGGGCCTCACCCAGGCGTGCCAGATCTCGTGGGCGAGCGCTGCGCAAGGCCACGCGCGACAAGATGCGCTCCATATCGCCGACCGGTTGCAGCACTTCACGCAAAGCATCCGCGCTGCCTGCATCGATGCAGGCGGCAATCGCATCGAGGCGGGCATTGATCGCTGCATTGTCTCGCAGTGGTTGTTGCAGCCAGCGCCGTAGGCAACGACTGCCCATCGGCGTGCGACAGGTGTCCAGAACGCCTGCGAGCGTTAGGGCATCGTTACCGCTTAGGCTGCGTTCGATTTCCAGGTGCTGGCGGCTGACCGCATCCAGCGTCACGTAGTGATCGGCGCGGCGTCGCCGCAGACCGCTCACGTGCGGCAGCGTGCGCTTTTGGGTGCGCGAGACATATTCGAGCAGCGCGCCGGCGGCGCGCACATCGGCACTGGCACGCGTGAAGCCAAAGCCTTGCAGGTCTTGGGTGTGGAACTGCTCGCACAACAATCGCTCTGCCGTGGCCGGCTCGAAATGCCACTCGCCATGCTCGCGCCAGGTGGTCGCCGGCCAGCTGTTCAGCCAGAGCTCGGCGCGCGCATGATCGGTGTCGCGAAACAGCACCTCGGCCGGTTGCAGGCGCTCGATTTCAGAGGCCAGCGCTTGATCGTCCGGTAGCAGCGTGGCCTCGAAATCACCGCTGGCAATCTCCAACCACGCCAGTCCGACGCCATCCTGTGTCCACAGCGCGGCCGCAACGCTGGATCGAGTGCGTTCGGCCAGCAATGACTCGTCGGTCAGGGTGCCTGGCGTCACGACGCGCACAACCTCGCGGGCCACGGGCCCCTTGGTCGTCGCCGGATCACCCACCTGTTCGCAGATGGCAACGCGCTCACCTTTCGCGACCAGCCGCGCCAGGTAGTTGTCGGCGGCATGATGCGGAACACCGGCCATCGGCACCGGTTCCCCGGCGGATTTGCCGCGGCTGGTCAGTGTGATGTCGATCAGTTCGGCCGCGCGCTTGGCGTCATCGTAGAACAGCTCATAGAAATCGCCCATGCGATAGAACATCAGCATGTCGGGGTAATCCGCCTTCAGCGCCAGGTATTGGCGCATCATTGGCGTGTGAGTGCTCGCATCAGCCATATGCGCGCGATGCTAGCGCGGATGTCGCGTGCAAGTCGAACGTGGCAGGATACGCGCCAATGAACATCGTCCATCTGGAATTGGGTCGATATCGCTATGGCGGTGCTGAACAGGTGCGCTACTTGCTCGAGCAGTTGGCGCAATCCGACGCGGGTGCTGCGCATACGCTGGTGACGGCCCGAGGCAGTGATCTGCACCAATGGGCGAAAGACGTCGGCCAACGCGTGATCGCGCTGCGTTTTAGTGGCGAGCACGACCTAGCGATGGTGGCGCGGCTGATCCGCGTGTTGCGCAATGAGCGTGCGCGGCTGTTGCATGTGCACTCGCGCCGCGGTGCCGACTGGATGGGGCCGTTGGCAGCCTGGCGCGCCGGGATTCCGGCGTTATTGTCGCGTCGCGTGGATCACGTACCGGGACGCTGGCTGCGTTGGCTGATGCGACATCGATACCAGCGTACGGTTGCGATTAGTCAGACGATCCATGATGTGCTGGCGGCCAGCGCAGTACCGGAGGAGTCCCTGATGACGATCCAAAGCGCGGTCGATGTCGAGGCATTGGCGGCGATAGACCGTGATCATGCCCATCAGCGGCTGAGTGACATTTTAGGCCAGACAACGACCGGACCGGTGATCGGCGTGGTTGCGCAGCTCATTGAGCGCAAAGGGCACCGGTTTTTGTTTGAGGCGCTGCCCGCGCTGGTGCAACGCCATCCGGATCTGCGCGTGGTGTGTTTCGGTCAAGGTGGGCTGGAGCGCGAGCTGCGCACGCAGGTGACTCAGGGTGGCTTGTCGCGCTATGTGCGGTTCGCGGGCTTTTTGCCGGATTTGGACACGGTATTGCCGGCGCTGACGCTGGTTGTGCATCCGGCGTTGCGTGAAGGGCTCGGTGTCAGTCTGCTCAAGGCGGCGGCCGTTGGCGTGCCGGTGATCGGCTTTCGGGCCGGTGGGGTCGCGGAAGTCGTCGTCCACGAGCACACCGGGCTATTGGTTGAGCCTGGCTCGGTGCCGGCGCTGACCGCATCGATTGCGCATTTATTGGAGAATGACGCACAACGGCTGCGCTTCTCGGATAATGCCCGGCAGCATGCGCTGCAACACTTCGGTGTCGCGGAGATGGTCGCCCGGCATCGGGCGCTGTATGACGTTCTAAAACAGGAGTCGGTATGACCGGACGCTATTCGTTAATCGGCCTGCCCGCGGCGGCGCGTACGATGCATGAGGTCGCGCGTTTGGCCACCCAACTGACCGAGCGCAAGGGCAGTGTTGCGGTGGCCGAGTCCTGCACCGGCGGGCTGATTGCAAAATCGCTGACCGACACCGCTGGCAGTTCTGCCTGGTTTGGCTATGGCGTGGTCAGCTATAGCAATGCGGCAAAACAGCGGCTCTTGAGTGTTCGGGCAGAGACGCTGGCAGCGCAGGGTGCGGTCAGCGAGGCGGTCGTGCGCGAGATGGCCGAGGGTGTGCGGATACTGGCACAAGCCGAGGTCGGGCTGGCGGTCAGCGGCATCGCAGGTCCCGGTGGCGGCACGGAGGATAAGCCGGTGGGTACCGTCTGGTGTGCCTGGAGTGGTTCTACCCAGACGGTTGCAAAAATGCAGCGATTCTCCGGAGATCGTGAGGAGGTGCGCGACAAGACGGCCTATTGGGCGTTGTCCGAGCTGAATACTCTGCTGCCAGCACTTTGTGATTAAACCGGCGTATTTCGCCTCTGTACATTCGGCTCGGGTGTGCCATAATCTGGTTATCCATACAGTAGTTTCAAAACTCCAAATTCAAGGCGATCACGATGGACGACAATAGAAAAAAGGCGCTCGCAGCGGCGCTTGGGCAGATCGAAAAGCAGTTCGGCAAGGGCTCGGTCATGCGTCTGGGCGGTGGCAGCGCGGCCAAAAATATTGAAGCGGTCTCGACCGGCTCTATTGGTTTGGACGTGGCGCTCGGCATCGGTGGGCTACCAAAAGGCCGCGTCGTTGAGATTTATGGGCCGGAGTCTTCCGGTAAGACCACGCTGACGCTGCAGGTCGTCGCGGAGGCACAAAAAGCCGGTGGCACCGCG
>JBCCZN010000191.1:0-5171 GCA_039187375.1 Pseudomonadota bacterium | reverse complement strand
GACGGCGTTAATCGCAACAGTCGTGCGAACACAACCAATCGTACCCGCGTCGATCGCAATTCCACTCGCGGCAATGTGATCAAGCGAGACAATCGACAGGCCCGACAAGTACCTATCAAGCAGCGCACGCTCAACAACCGGCGCAACACCGAGGCGCGCCAGGAGCGCGAGGCTCGCACCGTCATCACGTCACGTACCACGACTCGCACACGCACCAATCGACCTGCGAACAGCACCGCGGCCCAGCAGCGCGCTGCGCGCAGCGACAGGCAGCGCTCTGTCCGCACGACGCAGCCACGCCAGCAGCAACGTGCGACACCGCAGCGTCAGACTCGCGAACGCGCGCGCACCACGCAACCGCGTCAGAGTCGACCACGCGAGCGTGCGGCACCGCAACGTCAGAGTCGACCACGCGAGCGTGCGGCACCGCAACGTCAGAGCCGACCTCGAAGTCGCGCACCGGCGCGGCGCCAATCGAGAAGTAGCAATCGATCGAGCCAACGCAGCTCCCGCTCGAATCAACGCAGCAGCGGTCGCCGCGAACGCTAGTCTTTGGCAAAACCGCGGCAACGGGCGACAATACGGGCAAGCGCCCGTAGCTCAGGTGGATAGAGCGTCGGATTCCTAATCCGAAGGCCGCAGGTTCAAATCCTGCCGGGCGCACCCTTTATGGTGCGAACGCAGCGAATTGAACCGTAGAGCGCACAGCGCGACAGGTTTACCTCGAGGCGAGCGTAGCGAGCCGACATACGATCGACGCAGCCATCGTACATCCTGCCGGGCGCACCATTTATGGTGCGAACGCAGCGAGTTGAACCGTCAAGCGCGCAGCGCGACTGGTTTACCTCGAGGCGAGCGTAGTAAGCCGACATACGATCGGCGCAGCCATCGTACATCCTGCCGGGCGCACCACCGCCTCTCTACCTCAGGTGGTCTTGATTTGGTTTTTTCTCGGGTGAAAACCCGTACAAACCATGCTTAACCAACACCAGAAAGAAGAGCGCAGCACAAGCGAAGTTCCACACACTCAACAGCCCTGTGGTTGACTCCCAAAAGCGCTCACCGAAAAGAACATTATGGTTTGTGCCGCTTAATCCAACTAAAGCCATGGCGCACAAGAGCACCAAAGAGTGTTTCGAATTGAGCGAATACACACCCCGAAAAACTCCGGACCAAAAGTAGATCAGTAGTGCCGCGAACAATATCTGAAGCTTAAGAAAAATCGGCGGCGCCTGATGCAAATCCAAGATGCCAACCAGAACCGCGAACAACAACAAGCCTTTCGCACCGCGCCGACCCACGCTGTACAGTCGACGATACATAGCGTAAAGAACGCCGATTATTGCAATTGCAACAACGACACTAATGACGACGTCAACCAGTGGTAATCGTAGAAAATCAACCATTCCGATAATCCAAGCTGCCCTCTTTAGGTACGATTTCGACTTCTCTTACAACCTTGGTCGAGAACATCCGACTTTCAATCGTCGACAGGGCTATAAACTGCGCCACCGCCCGCTCCTGCTGCAACGTGAGTTTGATGTAACCGCGATACCGTCCATCCGCCCAATCGACACTGTCATTTTGCGCCGCGGTTAAGGCGTCAAAGCGGTTCATCGCCACCTCGCCTAATTGTCCAAAACCGCGCGGCGATGTGATCCCGCTGGTACCCAGCTCCAAACCCGCTGGTGCACCCTTGTCATCCAACAGACGGTTTTGCCAAAACACATGCGTATCGCCTGTCAGTACCAACAGGTCGCGAGCGCCTGCCTCAGCGGCCAATGCATACAAACGCGAACGCGCAGCAGGATAGCCATCCCAAGCGTCCATATTAGATGGCAGCGACAGCGTGCCAACGGCCGTTAAATCGGCAGCCAGCCGTTTCGAGCGCTCATCCAGGTCTTTAACCGCATTCTGGAAAACGGGATCGCGAAGATCCGGTGATACGACATTCGCAAGGATGATCTGATTAGCCAAGATGCGCCACCGCTGCTTTTGCGCAACCGATTGGGCAAGACCCGCGGCAAGGTACCGCTCATCGGCGAACGACATCATTTGGCGATTTGGCGCGCCGACCACTTGGTCGTAGAACCGGGCGGCGGCCTCGGGTGTGGTGACCTCTTCCTGATACTCCGACAACTCAATTTGTTTGGAGCGCGCCATGTGGCGCGTCTCAACGGCAAATACGCTGGCAAGATTGCCGATGGACAGGTGCGCCCGGCGTTGCTCGAGCGGCTCACCAAGCGCTGGCTCACGCACTGGCATCCACTCATAATAGGCGCGCAACGACACACTGCGACGATCGGGCCAGGCGCCCTCGTCTTCCTGGTGATTCTGAGCGCCGTCCTTGTATGGGTTGTTGGCTGACTCATGATCATCCCAGGTCGGGATCAATGGGTGGCGCGCATGCATCGCCAAAGAACCTGCGTCACGCTTGTACTGGGCATGACGCTGCCGATAGTCGCTCAGCGTCACGGTCTCATGCGGCGGCTCGTGCACTCGGTTCAAGCGCCGCCCTTCAGCGGCACCATAGCTATCGGCCCCGTATTCGTAGAAGTAGTCTCCCAGATGAATAACCGCGTCAACGTCGGGGTCATCAGCAATCGCCTGATAGCCGTTAAAGCAGCCGAACGGGTAATTTGAGCAGCTCGCTACCGCGAATACCCATTGATCGACATCGCCAACGGGCAATGTGCGAGTGCGGCCCACTGGAGACACAATGCCGTTCACAGAGAACTGAAAATACAGGGTTTGTCCGCTTGGTAGGCCCTGCGGAAAGACTTTGACCGTATAGTCCTGCGCCACCGAGGTCTGCGTCTGACCACCTGACACCACATGGCGCATCGCACGATCAGTGGCCACAACCCAATCGAGCGATACCGATCCGCTTTGCCCTGACACCCGTGTCCACAACACAACGCTGTGCTGATCGGGATCACCACTCGCTACTCCATGCTCGAACACCTCGTTCGCAACATCCACGCTTGCAGTGGCTGTTGGTAGCAATAATGCCGAGCTCATACCCGCAAGCGCCTGGCGCCGGTTGATAAACATCTGTGCCCCTCATGTCAGTGTTAGATATCAAGTTGTTGTTATCCGACACTGTAGAGCACAAACGAGCGAACGGCTATGCGCGCCAGTAGCCAGCCTGATACGATTACGGCTCGGAATACTCTGGATGGAACGTCACAAGATGAGCACCGACTACCGCGCACCGCTATGCGCCATCTCTGCGCTGTGTATCGGCCTTGCGTTAGGCGGCTGCTCAACACTCAGTGAGGAAGACAAGGCCTGCGGCACCAGCTCCAGGCCGGCACAGGATGTCGTCACGAGTGTCGCTGATACGCTCATTGATGGCACCAACCAGGCCGGCGACCCAAACGTATCGCGCGCACAGGAACAAGCCGACGCGGCCCGCGAACAAGCTTGTCGACGCGAGTTTCGACGCGTTGCGAAAGAGCGCAAGGAGAAGCTGGAGAGCGCTTTTGATGACTTCGCGGAAGAGTCAGAAGTCCTGAAAGACAAACGTAACGACGCCGACCAATGAGTGCGTCTGCATCACTCACCATTCGGGATGCCACGCTCGAGGATGCGATCGTGATCGCGCAGGCCAATGCCGACATGGCGATGGAGACCGAAGACAAACCGCTGGATCACGAGACACTACTCGCAGGCGTCAAAGCGCTATTGGCCGATCCCGCTCGCGGGCGCTATTGGATAGCTGAACGAGACGGTCAATTCGCAGGTCAGATCATGGTCACCACCGAGTGGAGTGACTGGCGAAATGGTTTTTTCTGGTGGGTTCAAAGTGTTTATATTGCCGCCGCACATCGTCGCCAAGGCATCTACTCCGCACTCTATGATGTCGTCAAAACAGCCGCAGATGCGCGGGGCGATGTCTGTGGCATTCGGCTCTACGTAGAAGTCGAAAACAACGCGGCCATTGCCACTTATCAGGCACTGGGCATGCACGATGCCGGCTACCGAATGTTCGAAGTCGTATTCGACAACAACAAGGACTAACTACCGATGCTCAAACCTGGCGACACCGCACCCGCATTCACCTTGGAGGACGCCCAAGGCGAGGCTGTGTCATTGGACGACCTACTGACACACGGACCGTTGATCTTGTACTTCTATCCTGCCGATTTCACGCCGGGTTGCACCAAGGAGGCCTGTGCGATCCGCGATATTCACGACGACATCATCAACAGTGGCTTACGGGTCGTTGGTGTCAGCCCGCAGGATTGCGGCTCGCACGAGCGCTTCGCCGAGCGTTACGACTTGCCGTTCCCACTATTGTGTGATCCAAAGAAAAAAACGACAAAGGCCTTTAAGCTGGATGGACCATTGGGCATTGGCAGTCGACGTGGCACTTATTTAATCGATACCGATAGCAGCATCGTTGATGCCGTGCTCGCGGATGTCACGATTTCACGTCATGTGGACTTTATTCAACGCGCGATTGCCGCCCAGCAACCGAGTTAAGATCTGACTTAGGGTGCTGCGAATGGCTCGCCATATTTCAGTCGAAGCGTTTTCACTTTGCCAAACCAGGGTATCGTGACGATATAAAGATTGTCGTATTCTGCCTCGGCGATTGGCGGCAGTTTTTTGCTCCCCCCGAGCTCTGCAATCATCGGTGCGATCGTATTGCTGTGACCGACGATCAGAACGATCTTGCCCTTGTGCGCCATCAGAATCCGGTTGACCTCGCCAGCGGTGTCACTGGCGTCCCAGGCGCGCGGCTCAATTCCGGAGACGGACGCCAACGGAGCCGCGGTTTCGCCGGTGCGGCGATATTGGGTGACATAGATTTCATCAACGCCGGCGACAACATCGAGATCGGACAACATATGTTTGAGCGCCAGCGCACGCCGTTGACCATCATCGGATAAGCCGGGGTTCTGAGCAGGCGCCGCGGCCTTCTCGGCGTGGCGAACAAAAATGAGCGTGGTCGTCGCCTGTGACTCGAAAAACCACGCCAGCCCGATGCACGATAACGCAAACATTACGATCGCAATTGAACGGTTTCGACGGCGACGCTTACGACGAGCTGCAACTGGGTCAATGCTTGATTTCACGCGCGAAAGCTTACGCAGCTTGTCTTGGTTTGACCAGCGGTTGACCACCGTCGCAGACGGCCGCACAATACGCGGCTCGGAGGGGTG
>JBCCZN010000190.1:0-5225 GCA_039187375.1 Pseudomonadota bacterium | reverse complement strand
GGCGTAATGTCGGCAACGTACGCGGCGGTCGTTGAGAATGTCGACGCGAAGATGCCAGCGAAGGCGCGCAACAGGATAAAACCGGTCAGCGTATTGACCAGCGCTAGCAACGCCAGATCAATGGCGAAGGCGATCAGCGAGAACAGCAATACCGGCCGCCGGCCAAAGCGATCCGACAAACCACCGACAATCGGCGAGAACACGAACTGCATCGCGGCATAGACGAACAGTGCGGTACCGCCCCAGAACGACGCGCTGGCGATGCCGGAGTCGGTGATATCCATCAACAACTGCGGCATGACTGGCGTGGTCAGCCCAATGCCCATCGAATTAATAAAGGCGGTGACGCACAGGAACACCATCGCCAAAGTCGTCGGCGGCGAGGCTGTGATTGCCTGCGCTCCGGGCGCGTCGTCGGCACCGGCTTTGTCGTGTATCTCAGCGATAGTCGTCAGCGCCTACAGCTGCGTCGGATTGGGTGCATCGCCATACACTTCAACCGGATCGAATACTTTTTCGGTTTCAGTAAAGGTCAATGCGACCTGACCATTACGCTCGCCGTTGGCGTAATCCTGACCAATGGGCACACTGCGGTAGAAGCACGAGCGATAGCCCACGTGGCAACTAGCACCACCGGCGACATCGACCCGCAGCCAGACACAATCCTGATCGTCGTCTATCAGCAGCTCGCGCACACGTTGCACCAGTCCGCTAGTCGCACCTTTGTGCCAGAGCAGTTTGCGCGAGCGTGAGTAGTAATGCGCCTCACCCGTCTGAATCGTGCGCTGCAGCGCCTCGGCATTCATATAACCCTGCATTAACAGCTCGCCCGAGTCATGGTCGGTAGTCACGACCGGCATCAATCCATCGGCGTCGAACTTGGGTGCGAGCTCATGGCCTTCTTCGACCTGTTCTATGCTCTTACGGGCAGCAAACTGGGGGATGTTCACGTGCGGGCTCCTGTCTGGTGAGGCGCGCTAGTATATCGGCGTAAACCCTCGATGCGCGAGGGCTGCGTGCTAAAATGGCGGGATGTCTTTGCAGCTTTACGACACCCAGTCTGGCGAGAAACGCGCGTTCGAGCCGATCGATCCGCAACGCGTCACAATGTACGTCTGCGGGCCGACTGTGTACAACTTTGCGCACATCGGCAATGCCCGTCCGGCGGTCGTTTTCGATGTTCTGGCGCGGGTGCTGCGAGATCGCTATACGTTGGTTTACGCCCGTAATATCACTGACGTAGACGACAAGATCAATCAGGCGTCGATAGAGTCTGGCCGGTCAATCGGCGACATCACCGCCGAATATACGGATGCCTATCTGCAAGATATGCAGGCGCTGGGCGTGCAGGCACCGGATATCTCGCCGCGTGCTACCGAGCATATCGACGAGATGATCCGCATGATCCAGACGCTGATTGACGGCGGTCACGCCTATGCCGCCGAAGGCCATGTGCTGTTCAACATTGAGTCCTATGACGATTACGGTGCCTTGTCTGGCCGTGACGTGCGCGAGATGATCGCCGGCGCGCGCGTCGAGGTCGCACCTTATAAGAAACATGCCGCGGACTTTGTACTGTGGAAACCCTCGACACCGGAGTTGCCGGGCTGGGACAGCCCCTGGGGGCGCGGTCGCCCTGGTTGGCACCTGGAGTGCTCGGCGATGATCGAAAAACATCTAGGTGACACCATCGATATTCATGGCGGGGGGCAGGATCTTGTGTTTCCGCACCATGAGAATGAGCGGGCACAAAGCACCTGTGCGCACGGCGGGCATGCTTTCGTCAATTTCTGGCTGCACAACGGCTTTTTGAGTATGAACTCGACCAAGATGTCGAAGTCTCTGGGCAATGTACTGTTGGTTCGCAATTTGCTGGACGATGCAGATGGAGAGGCCATCAGACTGGGGTTGTTGTCGGCGCAGTATCGCAAGCCGCTCGACTGGAGCGACGATACGTTGCCGGACGCGACCCAGAAGCTCAATCGCCTGTATGAGGCGTTGCAGCGTGCGGACCAGCTGGAGTATGACGATGCCGAGATTCCAACGGTGGTTATTGAGCAGCAGGCGGCCTTCATCGAGGCGATTGATGACGATCTCAATACTCCGCGTGCTATCGCGGTGCTGTTCGAGATGGCGCGTGCCATTAACCGCACCGACGAGTCGCATACGGCAGTGGCGCTGGCGCACGTTATGCGTCGCTGCGGTGCATTGATCGGTTTGCTCGAGCGTGAACCGGCACACTGGTTTGCCGCACAGGCAGCCGGTGAGGACAGCGCCGACATTGACGCGCTGGTGGTGGCGCGCAGCGAAGCGAAGCGAGACAAAAACTATGCGCGTGCCGACGAGATACGCGATCAATTGACTGCGATGGGCATTGAGATTCGCGATGGTGCCGATGGCACAACCTGGCGTCGCGTTGCCGGAGCTGGTCATGACTGAGTCGGGCATCGAGCAGGCAGAGCAGGCATTGGTGGACGAATTCGCAATGTTCGATAACTGGTTGGATCGATATCAGTATCTGATCGATCTGGGTCGACAATTACCGGACTATCCTGATGCTGAACGGCTCGATAGCGACAAGGTTGCCGGCTGCCAGTCGCAGGTCTGGTTTCAGGCATCGCTGGAGCAGGGGCGGCTGCAATTTCGTGCCATCAGCGATGCAGCGATTGTGTCCGGACTGATCGCGGTGCTGCTGCGTCTGTACGATGATCAGCCGGCGCAGGCCATTGTTGACTACGAGCCAAGGTTTATTGCGGCACTGGGGCTGGATAAACACCTCAGTCCCAGCCGCGCCAATGGCTTGCATGCGATGCTGACCCGGATTCGTGACAGCGCGCGCGGGGCGCTGGCGGCCTGACGCGTCGCAAATGTGTGCTGAGGCGAATCACCGCGCATCGCTATCGCTGGCCCAGCGCCTGGTCATTCTGCCGGTACGCGCCTATCAATTATTGATATCGCCCTGGCTGGGTGCCAACTGCCGCTTTTATCCGACCTGTTCGAGCTACTGCGAGGAAGCGGTGCGCACCCATGGGGCCTGGCGCGGAGGTTGGCTCAGCGTGAGGCGATTGTTGCGCTGCCACCCCTGGGGTGGGTTCGGCTTCGATCCCGTGCCCGAACAGACCAGGCGCAAGGATGCGTGACGCTGAGCTGACACGGAGTTGGCGCGGTTGGCCGTTGGTTGCGCTCAAGATCGCACTGGACCCCGCCATCCTGTTCTTTTGTGCGTTGGCGGCCATTCTCTTGGCATTCGGCTGGGCCGCGGTGCAGTCAGTATTCTTGCTACCGCCCGGCGTCATTCTGATTCTCTACGCCACCTCAGCATTGCTGAAATACAGTGCCCATGTCTGTCGATCACTTGCAATGGGTTTACCACTGCCCAGTGCCGAGTCTGCGGTCTTCGATTACTTGCGTATGCCGTGGGCGTTCGCGCCGTGGATAGCCGCCTTACTGCTCGTAACGATCGGTATCACATTCTCTCTGGTCGGTCCGAAAGGGTTGTTGTTTGCTTTCGTTGGATTGTATTTGCCGTTGTGGCCGGCCGCTGCTGGCATTATCAGTGTTAACACGCGTCCATTGAGCGTGTTCGAGTTGCCGGCGCTACTGAAGGCGGCTCGCATTATGGGAGGCGACTATCTGCTCGCTGCCGTGATTTGGTGGGCATTGCTTCTATTAGCCATCGCCGCGCAAGGTCTGTTCGCCGGCGTCCTGCCGGCCTTGTTGTTGGTCTGGCAAACGGTATTTTTGTTCGTGATCATGGGAGTTTTGCTGTTTAGGCATCGAGACGCACTGGGCATGTTGGTGCGGCGCGAATCGCAGGAGGCACGCGCAGCACAATACGAGGCGCGGCAGTGGGAGCGCGATCGCCGTACGGCATTGGATCAGGCCTACGTGTTTTTCAGTCGCGACAACCCAGCGGGCGGGCAAAAACGCTTGCGCGCCTATTTCGAGGACTTTCCGGAGGATGATGCTGGCTGGGACTGGTTTCTGCATCACATGCGCGAGTGGGACCTGGCAGCGCCGGCGCAGCTGCACGCCAAGAACTACCTGGCGCGCCTGTTGAAGCGCGACGATACGCACGCAGCACGAGCATTATTGATCGACTGCATGCAACGCGATCCCACGTTCAGTCCGCATCCGCTGGATCGTGCCGCGGCGCGCGAGCTGCTCACAGATCATGCTCTAGCTGAACAGGCGAGCCGCTGGCGCTAGCTTATCTTGGCAAATGACGCCAGAATCACGCTATGCAGGAACAACTTCTTGATATTGTCTGTTGCCCGTCAACCCATCAGGCGCTCAGCCGTCTGGATAGAGCCGCGCTGCGCGAATTGAATGAGCGCATTGGGGCTGGTGAGGTCCGCCGTATCGACGAGTCTGTGGTGACCAATCCGCTGCGGGCGGGACTAATCACACGCGATGGCAGCCGTATTTATCCCATCATCGACGGTCTGGTTGATCTGCTACCCGATTCAGCGATCGTCGTCGGGGACAAGGCCTGAGCCGGTGAAGCTGAAGTTGGACGACCTGGGTGCGTCGCTGTCGCAAGGGTTGCTGCCCATTTATCTGATCAGCGGCGACGAGCCATTGCTGGTGGGCGAGGCGCTGGATCAAATACGCACGATGGCGCGTGACAATGGCTACCTTGAGCGGGAATTACATGTCGCCGAGCGCGGTTTTGACTGGGCGGGATTGCTGGCCAATACCGGCAACCTATCGTTATTCGCCGAACGCCGAATCATTGATTTGCGTTTGCCAACCGGCAAGCCAGGAGACGGCAGCAAGATGATTGCGGCGCTTGCCGAACAGCCACCGGAAGACACGCTGGTGCTGATTAGCGCGCCCAAGCTGGAGTCGAGTCAGTTGTCGTCCAAATGGGTTAAAGCGATCGACAAGGCGGGCGCAATCGTGCGGATCTGGCCGATCGAAGCGGGTGCGCTGCCGGGCTGGATCAACAACCGTCTACGGCGACAAGGCCTCAACGCCAGTCGCGATGCCGTGTTGCAATTGGCGCGACGTGTCGAGGGCAATTTGCTGGCGGCCAAGCAGGAAATCGACCGGTTGGCGCTCGAATGTACTGGCGGCGAGTTGGGCGTAGATGATGTTGAAAATACCGTCGCCGACAGCACCCGCTATACGATTTTCAAATTGGCGGATGAGGCGTTAGCGGGGCGTACGCCGAGGGCACTGCGGATGCTGGCCGGATTGCAACGTGAAGGGCTGGCACCGGT
>JBCCZN010000189.1:0-5251 GCA_039187375.1 Pseudomonadota bacterium | reverse complement strand
GCAGCGAGCCTGTCAGATTGACCTAAGCCGTCGCGCAACAACGAAACAGCAGTGTCATAGTCCTCAGCGACCAGAGCGGTTTGACCACGTTTCATATTGACAACGCGCATATCAAAACTATCAGCACCCGATGACGCCAGTGTTGCCGCAACCGCCCGTTCATAGTGACTCGTCGCCGAATCGAACTGCCTTAATTGACCCAATACCCACGCCAGGTCGCGTACGCGTCGTGCATATAAGAAACTCTCTTCACCAGCATGCGTACGGGCAACATCAACCGCTTGTTGACACGCATCGATGGTCTTGTCGAAACGACCCAGGCGAAACTCAAGACGGCATTGGTGATAGTAGAAGTACGCCATCTCATCATGACCGGCCGGCCACACCTTGGCGGCACGCGCCAGCACTGAATCGATGGTTGCTTGCGCCTCTTGCAATCGACCAATACGAATCAATGTGCCAGTGAGGTTCGAGCTGCGGGTAAGCGTGTTGGGTGCCAGTTCACCATCAACCTGTTCCGAGAGCCGCACGGTCTCGCGATGTGCCACGACGGCATCTTGTAGCCTGCCAGCATATTGCAGCGCATTAGCGTAGTTGCCACGTGCATCGATCGCCATCGATGATTCACGTTGACCGGCTCGATCAAATATCGCCAACGCTTGAGCTTCCAGATCCAATGCTTCATCGACTCGACGCATATCGAACAACGTGACACCAACGCGCATCGTTAAAAACGCGACATTCTCATGGTCTGGCCCAAACAGCTCTGTCGCAATCGCCAAGGTCTGTCGACGGTAGTCCAGTGCCTTGTCGTAGTCACCAACCTGACGATAGGCTTCCGACAAGTTGTTATAAACGACCGAAATGGCCAGGTCGTCTGCTTCCGGAGTCTGCTCCAGAATCTCACGTGCCCGCTCCAACATCGGAATCGCCCTTTGCTGTTGCCCGAGCGCGGTCATATTGCTGGCCATGTTGGACATTAGATCCGCTTGTACCGTTGGCCTGAGCGCCAATGACTCAATACGATCGAAACCGTTCTCCAGTAACTCGACCGCCGTGACCGGTTGCCCCTTCGAGCGGTGGGGAGACGCCTGATCAAACAGGCTTGTCAGGAAATTCGCAATTTCATCCGACCGCGCTGCCTGCAGCTGCGCCGCATCGCGCTCCACAGTCAGCCGACCTGTGTAGAACACAATCAATCCAATTACCGTCGCGGCAAACACCGTCGCTGCCAGCAAGGGCCAGGTGTTGCGTCGGATGAATTTGGAGAGCCGATAAGATAACGAACTCGGTCGTGCCAGCACCGGCCTGTCGGTCAGGTAGCGCTCTATATCGTCACGAAACGCAGCAGCGGTGGCATAGCGACGCTCGGGCTCTTTTTGTAGTGCTTTCAGGACGATGTTGTCTAGATCACCGATCATCAAGCGTTGTAAGCGCGCCGATGATCGAGCCGTAGGCCCACCTTCACGAGTGACCGCCGCACTCGGCCGCTCTGGATCGGTCTCCAAGATGGCACTTTCAATACTCTGGCGTGAGTCTGCTGTCTCACGGTATGGCGACTGACCGGTTAGCAGTCGATAGAGCAGCACACCGAGCGAGTAGACGTCTGAGGCAATCGACACGGGTTGACCTCGAACGTGTTCGGGACTGGCATAACTGAGCGTCAAGGCACGTGACTCTGCGCGGGTTAATGCCTGGGTCATGTCGTAGCTATCGGCATCCAATAGCTTTGCGATGCCAAAGTCGAGCAACTTGGGCTCGCCGCTGGTATCAACCAGAATATTTCCCGGCTTGATGTCACGATGCACGACCAGGTTCCGATGCGCATAGTCCAGCGCATCACAGACTTTCTGGAACAACTGCAGGCGTGCACGTAAGTCGAGCTGCTGCGCCTCGCAGTACTCATCGATGGGATGGCCGTCAACAAATTCCATCACAAGGTATGGCAGTTGTTCATCGGTCGATCCGCCATCGATCAATGAGGCAATATTCGGGTGCTGCAAGCTGGCCAGAATCTGGCGTTCCGCACGAAAACGTGAGATAGCATCTGGCGAGAGTAACTGCCCCATCATGATCTTCAGCGCCACATGCTGTGTGTAGGCACTGTCAGCACGATGGGCCAGAAACACCGCACCCATGCCGCCTGCTGCAATGCGTTTCTCGATTTGCCAAACGCCGAGCGTGCGGCCTATCCAGATGTCTTCATGCGTCTGCGCCAGCGAATCAGCAGCCGCTTTGATCGGCGATTCAAGCGCTGCATCGTGTTGTGCATCGGCTTGAAGAAGATCTGCCAATTTTGCCGATAACTGTGCATGGTCTTTGGCGAACGCCCGCAAAAACACCTCGCGCTCGTCTCCACCAAGTTGCGAAGCGCTCTCGAAGGCCTGTTCCAGAATGTGCCAGTCTGTTGTGCTCATAATGTGATTAGCAGGATTGACCGCGATGATTGCCCATCAGGGTTTGATCAACGCGTCCTTGAGCCACGCTCTTGCCATGCGTAAATGACGATCCAGCGTGCTCGAAGACAATCCAGTGACCTGCTCCATCTCAGCAAATGTCAGCCCACCAAAATATTGAAGCTCTATCAACTCGGCCTTGCGTGGATCCAGCTCACCCAACGACTGCAGTGCATCGTTCAAACGCACCAACTCCGTCGCATTATCATCTGAGGCTGCGGCTGCCGGATCCAGCGTCACCTTAACCACACCACCACCGCGCTTCTCTGTAAGCTTCGCTGTGGCGTGATTGACTAACAGGCGTCGCATCATGCGTGCGGCTAATGCAAAAAAATGTGCGCGGTCTTTCCAGGTGACCTGTGCATTGACGAGTGATGCGAATGCTTCATTGACCAATGCGGTCGGCTGCAGCGTGTGGCCGGGTTTTTCACCCGCGAAGACTCGCCCGGCGCGCCGACGCAATTCGTTGTAGACCAGCGGTGCCAGCTTGTCGCCGGCACCGCTGTCACCGCCCGTCCATTGATTCAATAGCTGTGTGATGTCGCCATCGTCCTGCATACGCCCAGTCTATCAGTTGCGGCGCATAACAGGACTTTGCGCTACTCGTCGAGCAACAACTCGGCTACGGCGTCGGCGCCGGCCTCCAATGCCTCGGCCGGGCTGAGCACGTTCAACTCGGTGGCGTATTCCTCACCATCGACAATAACGAATGCCGAATAGTCCAGACCACTGGCGGTATAACCAAAACCCGTGGGGATCGGCAACGTTTGCGTGCCCGCATTGACGTCCTGTTTGGTCTGCTCGACGTTCTCGCGAATTGGCAGACTATCCACGACATCCTGCGCGGCAATACGACGATCGCTGGTGACCTGTATTTGCGGTGCGTTGTCGCGCGCCTCGGCTACCGCTGCAGCATCCGACGAATTCAGGATCTGACGTGTGTAGGTTTCATCGTACATTGTCAGCGTCGTGTTGAACGGGCCTGCATTAATTTGCCGCGTGATCCGGATGCGGCGTGAATAGGTACGCTGGTTGTACGCTTCGGACAGCGCGGCACGCAACGCTTCACGCAGCGCTTCGTCATCGTCCTCCAACGCCCTGGACTTGAGGTTCTGCATCGCGGTGACGTGAGAGGCGATATTGGCCGTCGCCTGCGATCGAGCCGATGCGGCAACGCTGTCGGCGATGTCATTTTCATTGACAACATCATCAACACATACGGTTGCGAACACGACCGTGGTACAGGTTGTACGCATTCTGGCGAGTGCGGCATCGCGCGCACGACCGGCCACCGTGCCCGGGATTTGTTGAGCGGTGGTGATTGCGGTGTCCATCATGACCGGCAGGGATTCGCGTAAACCTCGCAAACTCACCTCAAACTCGTAGTTCTCGGTCGCCTCCTCGAGATCTGCCATCGCGCGATCGATCCGCTCTAGTTCGCGGTCCAGTGCGTCGGAGACATCATCGCGCAGTGTGGATTCAAAACTCGTCGGGTATTCCACCCGCCCAGTGGTTTCGAAATTTAGAAACTCCAGTGACAACACCAGCGGTTCACCCTCACCTGCCGTCTGGCCCTGAAACACGGCGCCCTCGTTCGACAGCTGCATACTGCCACTGATGTCGGCAGTTGGGATGGTGCTTTCAAAGGTGCCGCCAATATCGAAAAAGAAACTCCCAATATTGTCGAAATTGGCATTGGCGGAGAAGCCACCGCGCGGCAAGACATGGAACCAATCGGGCACCCAGACATCTTGCTGGCCCGCGGCGATATCCACCGAAAACGACCAAATGGACTCGCGCCGGAGCGGCTCAGTCACAAACAAGGCGCTGAGATTGGCATCCGCGAAGTCGAACACACCCACGTTCAACACACTGACACCAAACTGTGCAGTGCCATTGGTGCCAGTGCGATGTTCGATCACCGAGTTCAACACATCATCCCAGTTGATGTCGCTGAAGCTCGGCTCACGCATTACGCGATAACCCTCAATCTCGACCAGCTCGACGCCGCCCTTTAAGCCGAATGTGATCTGACCTCGTTCGACCGAATCACCACTGAAGGGCTCAAGCCCGGGAAAATTCTGAATCGGCTCGAACCGAATAAGGCGATTAAAAGACTCACCGCGTCCCGCGCCAGTGCCATTCAGCTCACCATAGCGGTAGAGCATCGTGTCGGTCGGGTCCGAGATAATGTGTATCTCACCCTCCACCAGCGGCACCTCAAGGTTCTCAACGTTCACAATGGATCGGTCGACAGGATTGGTGACCGTCAACTCCACACCTGCGGAAAGGAAATAAACGAAGTAGTTGATGTCGTCGGGTAGCAGAATGTCGAACGTCGGATCGGCGCTGATTTGTGCACCGCTCATCATGCGCAGAAACGAGCGAACGCCAACATTGACCGCAACGTTGTCGGCCAAGGCAGGGGGCAAATCGGTCTCGCCGAAGATATCGAGCAAATTGCCCTGCTCATCGAACTCGAGCGTGAGATCGGCATTCTCAAACACCTGCTCGCGCTCACCGGTATTCATCGTCAGGGTGCCAACGGCGCGATAACCATCGTCCGTGGGTGTCGTCGTGCCTGAGGGAACGAAGTTAGCGCGCGACAGTTTTTGAGGCGTGACCATTAACGAAAAGGCTTGGAGGGCAGCGCTCGCCTCACCATCACTCACGCTGATCCGAATCCCTTCGGTGGTGCCGATACTGGCGGCAAACGGTACGCCGGACAACTGTCCCGAATCACTATCAAAGCTCGCCCAATCGGGCTTGTTTTCGATGCTGAAGGTCAGCTCATC
>JBCCZN010000188.1:0-5265 GCA_039187375.1 Pseudomonadota bacterium | reverse complement strand
GCAGCAATAGTGTTACTGCTAAAGCCGATCACGAATTAACCAGAAGAGGTAGCGTGATGCCTTGTCGCACATATAACAAGACGCTGCAGCTGATGCGGAAGGCCTCGACTCGCGCCTTTCTGGTGCAAGCCATTTGCCACGTCAATGCTGTAGCTGAATTTGAGTGTTACAACCTATGAGGTCGGCGAAACAGTTTTGTCTTGCCTTTTTTGTGATGATGGTGGTGTGGATCCTGCTCGGTTTTTTTACTGACTTTTTATCGTCATGGTTGGAACCGAGTAAGATGCACTATTCCTCCACGGAGTTAGCGGCCTGGACAAGCCGAACACTTTTGCTGCTCAATGTTCTTGGTGGGTTCCAAACAATCGTGACTTTTGCAGCGGGCGCGTTTGTTCTGCGTCGAAGAGCGTTCGTTCCGGCGATTATTCTCTGGATATTAATGGCAGTCGGGAGCATCCACATACTTCACGAAATAGCAGTGCATGCCGACCCTTCGGTTGACTATTGGGACGTGGTATTGCGAAACCCGATTGGTTGGATTAGTAGTTTCCTGAGTGTACTTGTCGGCGTGCTGCTGGGCGAATTCGTATCGCGTAGAACCACGGATATTGCTCATCCGGTGTAACAGATCACCACAGGTGTCGATGTTGGGCTACACCGATGTCTCGTTGCTGCAAAATCTGTCGCCACGGTCTTTCTGCTCTGGAGAGTTGACTGTCGTTTGAATGCTCTACCCAGCTTTGTCGACAGGTTGCACAAACGCAAAATTTTTCCAAAGGCATAGTGCAGTGTCTGTACACTAGGAACTTGCGCATCAAAGCCGGTGGTAGGCTAGAACAATCACCTTTGGGGAGACGGTGTTCGATGAATCAAAAAAGCAAAATTGTGGCAGCACAAAGGGTGATTCAAATTTGCCTGCTGCTGATAGCGGCGATCAGCGTTTGGGGTGGTTGGTATCAACTGAGCAATGGTCAGCCCGGTGCGCCACCTAATGTAGATAGCAATCATCGTTTTATGGCGGGCCTGTATTTGTCGATGGCGCCATTAACCGTTTGGGTTGCTGTTTCAATACGCCAGCACAGCACGTTGATTTATTTTATCGCGCTTAGCGTGTTGTTTGCTGCGTTAGGGCGTGTCTATTCGATCTACGAAGTGGGTCATCCAGGTGGTGCTTACACTACTTATCTGATCGCTGAGTTTGTGCTTCCTGTTGTTTTGGTCGTCTGCCAGTTTGTCGCAAGCCGCCAGCACCGAGGATCGATCGAACAACCAATATAAGAGGAGCTTGTATGCGACACATTCAAAAGGCAGGTGCGATTGCCTTATTAGTACTTGTGGGTTGCACCCAATCTGACTCGCCACAAGAGGAGGCTAAACACATGACACACCCGTTCTTGTATCATTTGGTCCAGGCCGATCTATGGCAAGCGGCGGTTGACGGAGACACGATGTACTATCCACCCACCTACGAGCAGGACGGATTCACGCATGCTACGGCCAATCCTGATTTACTTCTGAATGTGGCGAATCACTTTTACACCGAGGTACCTGGTAAGTGGCTTTGTCTGAGAATGACGGTAGACAGTCTTGCTGTCGGAGATGTTGAGGTCGTGTTCGAGGGTACAGCGCCGGTAGGAGACAAAGAAGCTGATTTTCCGGGCACCGATGACGAGTTATTCCCGCATATCCTCGGCGGTATTCACCCCGCCACGGTACTCGAGGTGCATGACGTCATTCGCGCAGAAGACGGTACATTTCTGAGTGTCACCGGTGTGACCAAGCCGACTACCGCGCAATAAAGCAAAGAGGTATCGGGACGTGAGGGAGAAGCAAACGGGCTTACTGTTGTTCGTCGGAGGATTGGCGATCCTCATGACGATCTTCTTCGAATATCAAATCGGTTGGATTGGGTCCGCTCGTCCCACGTCCGAGTTACCGCAGTTTATTTTCACAGTTTGGCCATCGCTAAAGACGATATGGTCGTGTCAGATGTTGGGATTTGGTTTGCTGGCTGCTGCGAGTTTGCTTCGCATAGGTGAGTGTCCACCCTATCAGGCGGCGTTATGGAGCGCTTTGACCATTCTGACGGTACTGGTTATTGCGGCATTCGGCATCACCGTGGGTGGCTATCAGCCAGCCCTTGAGGTGTATGCCACCCAGCCTGAAATATTCGATACCCTTCGTGGCGCTGTTCGCGGTCTCTACTCGCCTGGCCTGTTGGGCGGCATGCTCGTGTTTACAGTTCTGTTCTTGATCGAGAGTGCCGCGAACAATGGCGCAATCGGGCGGATACGGGGCGCGATTACGATCGGCTTTATCATCGCTGCGATCATCGTGGGTGCGATCACGCCGCTGACAGTGAAAGTGACCGGCGCATCGTGGTTCTTGCTACCGGTAGTGATGGGCTATTGCTTCTTACGGGCCCGGTGAATTAACACTGGCAGACAATGAAATACTTCACTATTTTGATCCCGTTCGTTGCAGGCCTTTTGCTCCTATTGATCAGCCGGTCATTCGGAACTGTCGCATCAGTTAACGCACTCGGTCAGATCGTGCTGTTTGCATTGATTGTCTGTCTGCCGCTCTATCGAACCAATCGGATGTCCTATGTGGATCTGGGTTGGCCGCTGGGGATAGTGTTGCTGGGTGCAACGACGTTGTTTCTGTCCAATGGACAAGAACTGCGTGTGTTAGCGATCAGCATCGTATACATGTTGATCGGCGGTCGCATGGCATTGATGGCGATCAATCATTTACGACGCGGTGAGCTCGACGAAGAGTTGCCACGGTATGCCTATCAACGCCGCAGGTGGAAGAAATCGGGCAAGACCAACGAGATGCTCGCCGCGCAAGCAGAAGTCATCGCACAGGGCGCGTTCAATGCATCGTTTCTCGCCTATCCCATTCTGATTATTGCGTCGAATCCGTCTGCGCAGATTTCGCTATTCGAATATGTCGGCCTGCTGGTTTGGTTGTTGTCATTCATTTTTGAAGAAACGGCTGACAGACAGAAGCGACGGTTTGTCGCGCGTCAGAAGCGCGATGGGATTCGCGATGCCGTCTGCGATGTCGGTTTGTGGCGCTATAGTCGGCACCCGAATTACTTCGGTCAGTGGATGGGTTGGAATGGCATTCTGATCGCCGCTATTCCATCGTGGTGGGCCTTGTATCAAATTGAGTCGATACTGGTCTGGATTGGACTCGCCGTGGGTGCCGGGCTAGTGTCGTATTTCATGTATAACACGCTGGTGTATTACTCTGGCGCCGTGCCTTCTGAGTATTATTCCGTTCAAAAACGTCCGGCGTTTGCAGACTATCAGCGGCGGACCAGTCGGTTCTTTCCGCGGCGTCCCGCACCTGCAGAATGACAAACTATAGCTATCATGAGCGAAATCCACGCCATATTCATTGTCATGCTGTTGTTTGTGATCACAGCACCAGTGAGTGCGGATAGCGAGCAGGCGACAATGACCTCTGCAGCGAGACAGACCGAATGCGTTATTTTGCTGCATGGACTCACCCGCAGTGAGCGCTCGATGCGACCACTCGCCAAGGCGCTACGGAAAGATGGCTATCAGGTCATCAACCGGTCGTATCCCTCTACAAAGTATACCGTTGCGGTGCTGAGCGATATGGCCATCGAAGGCGCCTTATCGTCTTGTGCGAATGAGACGCAGACGATTCACTTCGTCACCCATTCGCTCGGTGGCATCCTGGTTCGTTACTACATGAAGCACAACATGCTGCCCAAGCTCGGTCGTGTGGTGATGATTGCGCCGCCAAACCAGGGTAGTGAAGTGGTTGATAATTTCGAGAAGGTGCCCGGGTTTGGCGCATTGAACGGCCCGGCTGGCAATGAGCTTGGTACTGGTCCTGACTCAGTGCCCAACTCATTAGGGTCAGTGGACTACCCGGTCGGTGTCATCGCCGGTACGCGTTCGATCAATTTGATTCTGTCACTTTCGTTGCCGGGCGATAACGATGGCAAGGTCACCGTCGAGCGAACCAAGGTAGAGGGGATGACAGATTTTGTTACGGTTGCTGCGTCACACCCGTTCATCATGCAAAAGAAAACGACAATTGCGTTGACACGTAAATTTCTGGCGTATGGGAATTTTGCAAGTGAAGTGCCTCGTTAGAGGACGTTCGGAGTCGAGTTCGTGAATGGCGTCTTGGTTATGTTGGTTAGTGTTCCGGTGATCGTACTTGTGTTAGGTGTCGCGCTGATACGGATCCAGCGCAAAAACAAAAATAGGGAGGCGGTTCAACTCACACTGGCGACTATCGTAATTGCTGCGTTAATTTGTACGAGTGTCATGAACGATTACGGTAGCTTTGTTTATCAATTCATATGGGTGCTACTAACCTTTGGCTTGCCAATTGTGCTCATGGCGACTCTGGTGCTGTCGGCTCCTGACAAAAAGAAGTGGATGGGTATCGTGATTGGGTGCGTCTATTCGCCACTGGTTGTCGCTTCAATCAGGACCAGTATTCCGCTATTTTTTTACGGCCTATATTGATGGTAGAAGGAGCGATAAGAGGCGCATTAATGATGGTATTCGTGCTTTTTACTGCACTCTTACCATTTAGCTTCGGTATCTTGCTGGCCTACATCAGAAGAAAAAAAAAGAAACTTGTTGCGTTAGTGACCGCGTTTGGTTTCATTATTGCCGGGGCGCTTTGGTGGGCATCGTTGCATGAACCAAGACTGTCGACGTCCATTGAGTTTATTTTTGGCGTATTCATCTGGAGTCCAGTGGTCTTATTGATGGCAGCGACATCGCTCCTGCCCAAAGAGCAGCATCGTATACTCAGCACGGCTATTGGCAGTGTATTTAGTGTGTTGATTTTTATTCCGGTCGTTTTATTCGTTGGCGCGTGGAGTAGCACTTTTTATGGCATCTAGTTGGCGCTTGGTCGACGAGGCCTGCTTCAGTTCTTCATGCTCACTGTGATTGATAGTGAATAGACGTGATCTAACCCAGTATGAAAACCTATATTGCACTACTACGTGGCATTAACGTCGGCGGCAACAACATCATCAAGATGGCAGAGCTGCGAGGTGTCCTGGAAGCCGCCGGCCTCTGTGCGGTGCAAACCTATATTCAATCCGGCAACATCATTTTTGAAAGTGAGTCCCTGCAGTGCAGTGCACTTCGAGCGACAATCTCGAACACGATTAACGATTGCTACGCATTCAATCCGCAGGTCTTGGTGTTGGATACTGAGCATTTGGAAGCGGCGATCGAGGCAATTCCATTTTCG
>JBCCZN010000187.1:0-5316 GCA_039187375.1 Pseudomonadota bacterium | reverse complement strand
TTGACCGCTTACGCCGTTTCAGGGATTAAAGCGAGCACCTCGGATCGATTGACCCGCCCCTCACGCTTCAACTTATCGACATGCGCGGCCAGCGAATAGCGCGCGATCGGCAGCAGATTTGGGTCGACGTCATCGTAGACGACCGGCAACAACTCATCCAGGGTGCATGGCTGACACCGTAGCAGTGCGTCAATCACCTTTGCCTCGCGCTGCAACCGGTGCGCGATAATCCCGGCAATGTTCTCTTTCGGGTTATCAATAACCGCGCCATGCCCTGGTGCGATCGCCTGCAGAGGCAGCGTCAGCATCGCTCTCAGTGAATTCAGATAGTCCAGCATGTCACCATCCGGTGCTGCGATCACCACGGTCGACCCATTCATCACATGATCACCCGTCAACAACACACCGTGCTGCGCGATCCAGAAGCAAAAATGATTGCTCGCATGTCCTGGCGTGTGAATCGCCTCAACGGTAATGCCATCGCAATCCAACTCGCGTCGGTCAACCAGAACCTCATCCGGGATGAAGTTCGGATCATTCTCCGAGGTCGATGGCGATAGCGGTCCGATGACCGGCACCTGTGTCTTATCGGCTAGCACCATTGCCATCGGGCAGTGATCCTTGTGCGTGTGCGTCACCAAAATACGCTCGAGTCGATCATCGAGAAAATTCAGCAGTGCCGACAGATTCTCCTCCAGCACAGGCCCTGGATCGATCAAAGTCAATCGTTCTCGACCGATCAGATAGGCGTTCGTACCCTCGCCTGTCATGAAACCTGGATTCGGTGCAGTCCAGCGCGCAATGCCGTCGAACAACGACACGGCGGTCATCGGTGTAATCGGCGCCAGCGCGTGCACTAGAACGACACGATCTGGCCATCGTTGAGGCGCACGCGGCGGCCAAGACCGTCTCCGATCACCTCCGGTACGATCTCGCCGATCGCCTGTTTGTCCATTGTCTCGGCGGCAGCCATCACCGCTGCCGCGTCATCAAATTGTCCAAGCCATTGCAGATTGACAAGCGTCGGCGGGTGCAGCTGCATTGAGCGAATACGCTCAGGATCTTCCAAAACGCCGCGCACGTTCACCCACTGGCTCGCCACCGTTTCCCGTCCGTCGGCTGCGCCCGTCTGACCTTCCGGAACCTGAGCGACGAAAAAGCGGGTTGCATAGCGACGACGGACCATCTCGGGCGTCGTCCAGAACGCAACATACTGTGCAAGCTCACAGCACAACGTGACACCAGCCAACTCACAAAACTGCGGCATTGTCATTTCGCGTGAATTCAGCTTATTTCGCAGCATCGTCGCATCCTGATCACTGGGCAGATCAGCGGACTGCCACAGTCGACCACTGCCAAGCCGCGCTAACAAGAAACCGGATTCCTCAAAACACTCGCGCAACGCCGCCAGCCAATAGGCAAGCCCACCAGCCGACAGCCCCAACTGACGTGAAGCCTCAGCATCATCCAGACCATCACAGTACGGATCGAGATCGCCGGGGTTGTCCTGCTCGGCCACCAAGCCGCCCGGAAACACATAGGCATTGGCAAAATCGGTGCCGCTATGGCGTTTCAGCATGAAGACCTCGACACCAGATGCGTCGATCGCATCGCGAACCAGCATGATCGTGGCGGACGGTCTCGGAGTCGCGGGTGGCGTTTCAGGCTGCATATATTAAAGTGTCAAAAGTGCGACGCTTGGGTGTTATACACTAGCGGGCACGGTTACGGCGAGCGCGAGGGACCGTTATGAAACTCATCACTGCGATCATCAAACCATTTCGGCTGGACGACGTGCGCAGCGCGCTGTTCGAGCTTGGCATACAGGGCATGACCGTTAGCGAGGTCAAAGGTTTTGGACGCCAGCGCGGGCACACCGAATTGTATCGTGGCGCTGAATATGTCGTTGATTTTCTTCCGAAATCAAAAATCGAGGTTGCCGTCACAGAGGCGGAAATGGAAGCCACGGTAGAGGCGATCATCGGCGCTGCACGCACCGGCAAAGTCGGGGACGGCAAGATTTTCGTCACCGAATTGGTTGAAGTCGTCCGCATTCGAACTGGCGAGACCGGCGACAAGGCGGTCTGACGCCTCGACATTCACCCTTCGGCGCCCGATGAAATGTTTGGCGGGCCGCCAAGGTCTGTCCCTGCATGCTCAACACACAGCTTATTCTAGTCGCGAAAAAACCCTCCAAGGGAACCGGCAAGCAGCGTATCGCCGCTGATATCGGCGCAGACAATGCCTGTCAGCTGGCCGAAGCCCTACTTGATTGCGCGCTTGAGGACTTGCGTCAGTGGCCGGGTCCGGTGAGCGTGCTGATCGCGCGTGCCAAAGACGCCAGCTGGGCGCGACAACAAATCCCGCGCGCGGCTGTGGCCACTCAGGCTGCTGGTAATCTGGGAGATCGCTTGAGCGCTGGCTGGCACGCTTTGGTGCCGACCGATTCGCCCGCAATGATGATTGGCAGTGACTGTCCTGAACTGGATCTGGCCTACCTCAGCCGATGTGCCGAATCACTGACTCGCGCTGACGTGGTACTCGGACTAGCAGAGGACGGTGGCGTCGTCGTGATGGGTGCGCGTGTCGACTGGCCTGCGCTTCACGATCTGCCATGGTCGCAATCCAATCTGGCAACGGCACTGCGCGCACGCTGTGAAGCGCATGGACTAACGCTTGAAGTCCACCCGGCTCTCAGCGATATCGACAGCGCCAGTCAATTGCAACCGCTGGCCAAGATGCTTGCCAGTGATGTCCGACCGGCGCGCCAGGCACTGCGCCGGCGATTGATACACCTTATCCCGCAACACGATCTCGCCATGTCGAGGTCAACCGGCTGACGGAGCCATCCATGTCTAATACATACAAAATCGCGGCGCTGATCATTGTCATCATTGGCTTGATCGTGCTCGCAACCCAGTTTCCCGTCGTGGACTGGCTCACCAGCTTGCTCCAGTGGATCGAACAAAATCGCCAGACCGCGTGGCTGGTCTTTATCGCCACCTATGTCGCGGCAACCGTTTTAATGCTGCCGGGCCTGATCCTGACGCTGGCCGCGGGCTATTTGTTCGGCCTGCTTTACGGCGCGATTCTGGTGTCGGTCTCAAGCGTCACCGGCGCAACCCTTGCATTCCTGATTGGGCGCGCTTTTGGGCGTGACTGGGTTCGCGACAAGCTCGGCGACACCGGCCGGCTCGCAGCGATTGACAAGGCGACTGAAACGCGCGGCTTTGTCGTCATGCTGTTGCTGCGCTTATCACCGATCTTCCCATTCAACATGATGAACTACCTGATGAGCCTGACCGGCATGAAACTGCGCGACTATGTCCTGGGCTCCTGGATCGGCATGATTCCAGGCACGGTGCTGTATGTGTACATCGGCTCGATCGCCGGTGACCTGACCGCACTGCTCGCCGGTGACTATGAAGCCGGTGCAGCGGGTCAGGTGTTGCTGATCGTCGGCCTGATTGCGACCGCCGTTGTCACCGTTTTAATCGCCAGATTTGCCGCGAAGACACTCAGCGAGACGCTGCAGGATTCGCAGACTACGACCACCGAGGACCATTGATATGTACGCCGGAGAGACTTTCGACCAAGAGTGGCGCCAACTGGTATTCCCGACTGACTACCAAAATCCGACACCGGATCCAGCGGGCTATAACCTCGTTGTCATCGGCGCCGGACCGGCTGGCCTCATTGTCTCTATCGCTGCTGCGGGACTCGGCGCCAAGGTGGCATTGATCGAACGGCATGCGATGGGCGGTGATTGCCTGAATGTCGGCTGTGTCCCCTCCAAGGCATTGATTGAAATGGCCAGCCGCAAACACGCCGGCGGTTCGGTCAACTTTGATGACGCGATGGCATGGGTGCGACAGGTGCGCGCTGGCATCGCCCACCATGATTCCGTGAGCCGTTACACCGAAAATGGCGTCGATGTGTTCCTCGGTGATGCGCAGTTTGTCAATGAGCGTCAGGTGCGTGTTGGCGAGACGACATTGAGCGCTGCCAAGTTTGTCATTGCCACCGGTGCTCGCGCAGCACTGCCGCCGATACCGGGTCTGGACTCGGCTGAGCCACTAACAAACGAGTCCGTCTTCGACCTGAAGCAACAACCGACCACACTGGGTGTTATTGGCGCAGGACCGATTGGTTGTGAGCTGGCGCAGTCATTCGCGCGCCTTGGTACTGATGTTCACCTGTTCGAAATGGCCGATCGACCGGTTCCACTGGAAGCACCGGAGGCAGGTCAATTGCTCGAGTCGCAATTGCTTCAGGATGGTGTCAATCTGCATCTATCGACCGCTGCCAAAGGCATAGAGCGACACGGCGACAAGAAGGTGATTCGAACCGACGATGGTGACATTGAAGTCGATCAGGTGCTGGTGGCGTTAGGTCGCAAGCCCAATATCGAATCACTGAATCTTGCTGCGGCGGGCGTAGATATCGATCCGCGTAAAGGTGTCATCGTCGATGCGCAACTGCGCACCAGCAATCGCAACATCTTCGCAGCAGGCGATGTCTGTTCGAAATATCAGTTCACCAACAATGCCGACCATCAGGCACGTATTGTCATTCGAAACGCATTGTTTTTCGGTCGTGGCCAGGCGCGTACCGATCTGATTGCCCGTTGTACCTACACCCATCCGGAAATTGCTCACGTCGGCGTCGAGGAGCAGGAGCTCAAAGACAGCGGCGCCGCATTCGACACCTACGAGGTCGAATGGGAGGCCATGGATCGCGCTCGCACAGAGGGCGATACAAAGGGACTGATTCGAGTGTTAACCGAAAAAGGTAAGGATAAAATCCTGTCGGCGACACTGGTGGGGCCGGATGCGGGCGAACAGATTGCGACCCTGGCCGTGCTTGTCGCAAATGGTGAAGGCCTCGGCAAACTCAACAATGCGGTATTGGCCTATCCGACTCGCTCAGAATATCTGCGCCGACTAGCTGATGCCTACAATCGCACTCGCTTCACCCCACTGGTAGCACGTATTTTCAGACTACTACTGCGCTGGCAACGTAAGCCACTGAAGTGAATCGGTGAGCATCAGCGTCATCATTCCGGTGCATGACGATACCGCCGCCTGTACACGATTGCTGACGCAACTGCGCTCGGTCTGGGGCATCAGTGAGGTCATCGTCAGCGCGTCGCGAATCGATGCTGAATTGCAACAGATCTGTATGCAATTCGATGCCCGGTTAATCGAGGCAGACCAAGGCCGTGGGATACAGCTCAATGCCGGCGCAAGACTCGCAACGCACTCTATACTGTGGTTTTTACATGCGGACGCGACACCCGATGTCGATGCCGGACGT
>JBCCZN010000186.1:0-5376 GCA_039187375.1 Pseudomonadota bacterium | reverse complement strand
GAAACTGCCACCGGTGAGCGTCTTCAACTCATCCGGGATCGCATCCAGATCAACATCGTCGTCCGCCGCATAACGCTTGATCAACTCAAGCTGCGCATCCCGCGCTGCGTCCAGTTGCCCGGTGGACGCCAGCCGGCTGATGCCGGTGAGTTCCTGCTCGAATACTTGCCGTTTCAGCTTCGGAATTTCTTCGCGCAGATAATCCGTCTCAGGATATTGCTGGATCAGAGACTGGTACGCGGCGATCGCATCCGCCGCCTGTCCGTTTTCTGCCAGGCGCTGCGCTGCCTGCAAGGCCTTGTCGTATAGAACCTGATCCAGCTCGACGATCTTGCCTGACACTGCATCGGATTGAATGTCGCATTCGCTGGATTTGAGAAACCCGACCAATAAGACTCGGGCCTCAGCGATTTCGCCGCTGTTGATGAGTGCCTGCGCCTTTGAGGCCACCGTATCAGAACTGGCTTTGCAGTCCGTCTCTGCAGACAATACAGCACCACTGGCAAAGACACTGAAGGAAATCGCAGCACAAATGCAGCGAATCGTTGAGCACAGCGACATCATTTCGCTACCCCGGATAAAACCACCCTCTCAGTATGGCAGTGTCACCTGATCTACAAAACTCTCACCTGGTTTGTAATAGACTCTCGTAATGCCAATTACTAGCGAGTCAATCCTCATGCATGAAAACCCGATCATTGACTTCATGCTCAAACGTCGTTCAGTGCTCGCCGGCAGCATGATAGAGCCCGCGCCCAGTGATGCAGATCTGAACACGATCTTGTCAATCGCAACCCGTGTACCGGATCACGCCAAGCTCACGCCATGGCACATTCAAGTGTTGCACAAGCCCGGACAGCAAGCACTCGCCGACGTTTATCGTGATGCCTTCGTCAAGGCCAATCCAGAAGCCAACGACGTGTTAGTCAAGTCGGCGCACGAACGACTCACCCGATCACCACTTGTTCTGGTAGTCAGTTGCCAACCGCGTGCCGAGAAATTCGAGAAAATTCCGCATATTGAACAGCAGCTTTCGGCAGGTGCTGTCTGTAGTCATATCTTGATTGCCGCCGGGGCGCTGAACTACGCAGCGCAGTGGCTAACCGGTGGTCCTGCCTACGAGCCTGCCGTGAAACAAGCGCTTGGCATGAGTGAGGACTGCGATATCGTCGGCTTCATTCACCTGGGCAGCAAAGCCGATGAGCCGCGCGAACGACCGAGACCAGAGCTGGAAACGGTCGTCAGCGAATGGGACGGGTCGGCACTATGACGCTTTGGACTGGAACCCGAAGATCGATTTGATCTCTAGATATTCCTCAAAACCGAACACACCCCACTCACGTCCCAGTCCGGATTTTTTATAGCCGCCGAACGCGCCTGTGTAGTTGCCCGATGCGCCATTCACGTGCACGTTGCCTGAGCGCAACTTCGATGCAACGGCCTGCGCGCGTTGCATATCGGCACTTGAGACATAGCCTGACAATCCGTACTCGGTATCATTGGCGATGTCGATGGCCTGCGCCTCGGTGTCATAAGGGATGATGCACAACACCGGACCAAATATTTCCTCGCGCGCAATCTGCATGTGATTGTCGACATCGCTGAACACGGTCGGCCGCACGAAATAGCCGGTCTCGCAGCCCTCCGGTCGACCAGATCCTCCGCAAACAAGCTTTGCACCGGATTCAATGCCGGTGTTGATCAAACTCTGAACCTTTTCAAATTGCGGCTTGTTCGCCAGTGGTCCCATCGTCGTCGATTCATCATCTGGCGCCCCGATTACAGCCGATGCAGCCACCTTGGCTGCCAGCGCTTCCACCTCCGCCAGCCGCGCACGCGGTACCAACAGACGCGAGGGGGCATTACAGTTCTGGCCACTGTTCATCAACATACTGCCCATGCCATTGGCGACGGCTGACTCGAAATCGGCGTCTTCCAACAACACATTGGCGGATTTGCCACCCAGCTCGAGGCCGACTTTTTTCACCGTCGGCGCTGCCGCCGTCGACACCTGAACACCGGCACGCGTCGATCCGGTAAACGACACAAAATCGATATCCGGATGCGATGACAGCCTAGCGCCAACAGTTGGCCCATCCCCATTCACCAGATTAAACACACCCGCCGGCACGCCGGCTTGGTCGAGAATATCGGCGAATATCAATGCCGATAGCGGTGCCAATTCACTCGGTTTCAAGACCATCGTACAACCGGCTGCCAGCGCCGGTGCCACTTTGCAGCCGATCTGGTGGATCGGCCAATTCCACGGCGTGATCATGCCCACAACGCCAATTGGCTCACGCTGATTGCGCGTGGTGCCCACATCTTCGTAAAACTGATAGTCCTTCAGAATCTTGGCCGTGACCTTCAACTGACCGAGCATGGCGCCAGCCTGTGCCGGAAGTGCCAACTTGTGCAGCGGCGCACCCATCTCTTGTGAAATCGCCTCGGCGATTTCCGGCATGCGAGCCTGAAACGCATTGATGATTTTATCGAGCAGCGCTAGCCGCTCTTCTCGGGTGGTTTGCGAGTAATCCGGAAACGCACGACGTGCAGCAGCAATTGCAGCATCAACATCATCCAGATTGCCCATGGCAATCGTTGCAATGGTCGATTCTGTCGCTGGATTGACGACATCCAGTCTCTGATCAGATCGAGGCTCGACCCATTGACCGTCGATGTAAAACTGTTGGGTATGTTGCATCTCGCGCTCCCGCTGCCACTATCCATAGGAGCCAGAACAGCCCCAGACGGATAGTGACAGGATCAAGCGCGAGTGTCAGCGCTTTATGGAATGGCTAATGACACCAGAGTCTCATCGACGATCTCTGTGCTAGGCTTAGCGGGCGTTAAAACCGGAAGTTTCGAATGGGACTCGAACTCGGCGAGAATAGGCTGCGACGCGGGCTGACACTCTGCTCACTGTTGATCATATGCATGATGGCGCCGGCAATGGCAGAGCAGACGCGCTATAACATTTACACAGTCGATAAGTTCATGCCGAGCTTCGGCGATATTGTCTCCAACTGGGTTGCAGCGAGGCACTTGGCACGCGAGCACAATGCCGAAATCAATCTGTATATCGCGCCCATGCACCACCGGAAATTCGCTCAGGTGTTACCCGAGTTTGGCCAAAATACAACCGAACCTTTGCGCGTCTCGGTCGGGCCGAGCGCCGACATCAACATTTATCGGGATAACGCTAACGTCAAGTTCGACGACAAGACCTGTAACCTGGCATTCACTATCGACAAGCCAGCGCACGTCTCGCTTGCCAAGCTGATTCAGGAAGACCCGGACAACCCGCCCGAGAGCGGTCAATTGCCGCCACCACGTGACAACACGATCTATAAGGCGTTACAGGCAACCCGCCCTGCCGCCAATCAGGACGGCAAGATCACACCATTTTTGCTGTTTTCTGTCCCGGCCTTGGGCGAGCGAGATCGGGTGGACCTTGTCACCACCGGTGACCTGTTGATCAATCATCAGGCGCCCGCGATTGATGGCACGCTCAATCTCTGGCCTGCGATATTTTTTCGCTCAACGCTGTTGCAGCGCTTGATGTTTGTCTCGGACCGGCCACCCGATACCGCACCGGTCGTGTTAGGCGGTATTCATTATCTGGGGCTGGCCTATACCAAACACGCTAATCTGACGACTGAGTACATCCGTGACGTGGGCTTGCTCGCCGCAGCGCAGCCAAAACAGAACTTTGCTGTCGTGGTGTCGCGCAAATTCGACATCGCAGGAGATGGCAACAAGGCGCCCGACTGGTATCTGTCAGACATTGCGATCGAGAACAAATTCCGGCGTGTGCGAATTGCCAAAAACTTCGTGGTGTTCATTGCGGATAGGGGCATTCCCTATGACGACACCGAACGACTGGTGGTGGCCGCCAATTTGCCCGTGCTGGTCACAGGCACGATGAGTATCAGCCAGGCAATTCAGCACGGCAAACCGTTTCTGTATGAAGTGCCTGGCCATCTGCGGTTTTTTGCCAAGGAACTCGGCGACTTTTTCGGTGGTGTCAAAACACCCGGACGCGTGCTGACGACCAACAGCGATTTGTCTTTCGGTGGGAACGCAAATTTTATTCTGCACAAGGTCACAGGCCCTGTTGATGTGTCTGAACAGGCTTTGGCCAAATCACGGCGGGCTGCACGGGACGACAGGCGGCGCTATTTATTTGGCATTGATCCTGTATCGCAAACCGCCGATCCAAAGTTGTTCCATGACAATTTTTTGCACTTCCGGGCACGTCTGCAGCAATACCTGTTGGCGACAGGCAAAAAAATACCACAGCGACACCTGCTCGATGACCTACCCAGACTCTGCGATGAATCGCGCAAGACACTGATTGAAATCCAGGCCGGGACTATTCAGTCCAGCCAATACAACGCCAGTAAAGCACTGGAGCGGCTGCGCAAAACAGCAGCACAATAACAGCGACAATGACGGGGAAGCCGACATGACACTTTTTTACCGCGCACTTGCTTGCGTACTTGCACCTTTGATCATTGGCTGTCAGCCGACTGTGGCGCCTTCTCTAGACGATACCAACATCAGTGATGGTGATGGCAATGCGATGCCGACCTTGGTCGATCCGGCCGATGCCATTGTGATTGTCGACGTACCGGAAACCGGTGTCGCACTGGGATGGGGCTGGAATCGGGCAGATCAGGAACCCATCCCCACTATCTGCGTCGAGTTTGTTGAAGGTAGCGAACCAGCGCAAACCAGGATGATGACCATGCACACTGCCAACGATAATTTCGAAGCGATGCAAGCGGTCGGCGTATCGGCATCGGCAGCGGTGAAGACGGTCGCCTACAAGGCCAGCGCAAAAGCCGAATTTGCCAGCGAAGTGTCAATCAACACCCAAAGCAACACCTTCGTGCTCAATGTTGAGGTACACAATGGCGTGCGCTATGCCGCGCCGGTGCCACGCGATATACGGGGCGAGACCGATTCGAGTCTGATCAATGAACGTGGCGGTATGCAGGGTGCAATTCGACTGACCGACAAAGCGCTGAGACTGGCGCAGCAACAGGATCGCACCGAATTCAAACGCGTATGCGGCACCAGTTTTGTGTCTGCGATTTATGCCGGCGCAAAACTCACCGCATTGATGACCACACATGAAACCAGTCGTGCGGAAAAGATGTCGGGCCGCACAACCATGTCCGGTAGCGGTTGGGGGGCGCGCCTGGAAGCCTCTGTGAAGGCGGAATCGACAGAATCCAGTTCCAGAGAGGCAATGGACTTGTCCATTTTTCAGGCCGGCGGCGCCGGTGATGCGATTCCGGCAACCGGTGATGATCTGATTGCCAAGCTCGAGACGATTTCATTGGAAGCGCTGGCAGCACCGAAGGACTT
>JBCCZN010000185.1:0-5464 GCA_039187375.1 Pseudomonadota bacterium | reverse complement strand
GGACCGCATGCTTAGCCATCTGCAAGCAGAAGAGGTCGGTGACGGCGCGGCAAGCGCCTATGCGCCGCTCGCTCAGGTGTTATCTGAACTGGATGCGGAAGACTGGCTGCGTCATGGCGGCATGAATGCGGAATCGGTGCGGCCATTTCTGGATCGTTATCTGGACCGTTCAGTGAAATTGCGTCATCCGTTGCATATGGCGCATCAGGTTTCGGTGCCGGATTATCCGGCTGGTCTGGCAGCCATGATTAATGGGCTGACCAATAACCCGATGGCGGTTTATGAAATGGGCCCTGCCGCCGCGGCTTTGGAATTCGCAGTAATCAACTGGATGCTCGAGGCCGTTGGCTGGAGCGCCCAGCCAATGCGTCTGGATAATGCGGATGCGCAGCATGGCGCTGGTGTGTTGACTCACGGTGGCTCTCTGGCGAATCTGACATGTCTGTTGGCAGCCAGAGGTCGGGCAGTGCCGAATGCCTGGCAGGACGGCGTACCGAGTGATCTCGTGGTCATGGTGCCGCCGACATCGCACTATTCGATCGCCCGTGCATTGTCGATCATTGGCCTTGGCGAGGCTGCAATTGAACCGATGCCCGAGGGAGAATGGGGCCGTGTGGCGAGCGATGGCCTGGCTCGCAGCCTGGCCGCCATCACAGCGCGCGGTAAGCGCTGTATTGCCGTGGTCGCCAACGCCTGTGCCACGGCAACGGGCTTACATGATCCACTGCGTGACATTGGTGAATTTTGTCAAGCCAATGACTTGTGGTTTCACGTAGATGCCTGTCATGGCGCTACAGCGCTATTGTCGGACACCGAAAGGCACTGGCTCGATGGAATCGAGCTGGCTGATTCAGTGGTCTGGGATACGCATAAGATGATGCAGGTGCCCGCATTGTGTGCGGCGGTCTTATTTCGTGATCACCGCAGCTTTGCACATCTGTTCGAACAGGATGCTAGTTATCTTGCGTATGGTGATGATGCGGATAGCTATGATTCGTTGCCGCGTGCGCTGGAGTGCACAAAGGCGGCGTTGAGCTTCAAGGTATTCATGAACGTCGCATGGCGAGGCGCTGAGGCGCTTGGTGCGTATGTTGCAAATCAATACGCGACGGCTAGGCGTTTTTTCCAATTGATCAATGCTCGCAGTGGCTTTGATTGCCCGTTTGAGCCAGAAACCAATATCCTGTTATTTCGCTATGGTGATGACGATGCCCTGCAACAACGCATCCGAGATGAAATGGTTCGGGAGGGCAGCGCACACATTACCTCTGCAATGGTTGCCGGTAGACGCTGGTTACGATTGACCGTCATGAATCCGCTCAGTGATGATGCCGCATTGAATAGAGTGCTGGATCTTATTGAATCCAAAGCGACATAAGCTGCGCTTGGTTGTGGAGACACTCGAGCTTTCGCGTTATTCTTATCCGGTTGTGGCGTTGCCTGTTACCAGCCGCGAGGTCGTAGGCGCCACTTGACGGGGTAAAAGGTTGGTTATTGACTTTCCGACGACGGAAGACCTGCGTATGCGTCGCGCTGATACCTATGATCAGTGGAAGCGCGCAGCGATTGCGTACGACAAACAACACAGGCTGGACCGCTGGAAGCGCAAGGAAGAAACCGGTCGCTATGATTTCGAGGCCATTCGCGCGCGTCTGGACACGCTGCGCAGTTTGCGTTCGTCTCAGGACAATCAGGAGTTGCTATTCCATCTGAATGAAGGAATTCACGGCAACCTGGCAGGCATGGGCCACCCTGAGCTATATCGCAAGGCCAAGTTCGGCACCAAAAAGCTGATCGTCGACTACGTTGAAGAAATTGTCGCGGCATTGGACTACCTGGCTCACGATTCGGTTAATGACATCAGCTTCGAAGAGAAGCTGGATTTTTTTCAGAGAGCCAGTCACTGCTACGGGCGCAGCGCCTTGTTGATGAGCGGTGCCGGCAGCTTGCTTTACTATCACCTTGGCGTCGTTAAGGCGTTATGGGAACAGGGTCTATTACCGAGCATCTTGTCCGGATCCAGTGGTGGTGCATTTGTCGCGGCGCTGGTCGGCACGCGCTTCGGCGAAGAGCTCGGTGAGTTGTTTGATCCGGACTTTCTCGAGCGCGAAGCGATGGAGGAAAGTGATCTGTTTCGCCGCTTCACGCCGTTCGGCGGTAGTGCAATAAGCTCCGATGAGTTGTTCGATGTGATCGAGCGGTTATTGCCGGACATGACCTTTCAAGAAGCGTTTGAACATAGTGGGTTGCAAATTAACATCTCAGTGGCGCCCGTTGAGCACCACCAAGCGACACGCTTGCTGAATGCGATCACATCACCGACAGTGATGATTCGTGAAGCGGTGCTAGCCTCCTGCGCGGTACCGGGGGTCTACCAACCGGTGACGCTGGCCGCGCGCAATTCACGCGGCCAACGCCAGCCCTATCTTGCCAATCGACGCTGGCGGGATGGTTCGGTGACTCAGGATCTGCCGTTGAAGCGTCTGTCGCGCTTGTACGGGGTCAATCATTCGATTGTCAGTCAAACCAACCCGATCGTGCTGCCATTTATCAACGAATACAAAGGCCGACAAACGACCTGGGACATTCTCAGTCGCTCTGCTATGACCTCGGCCAGAGAGTGGTCGTTGGCGGTGTCAAGACTGGTGCAAAAGCCTCTGGGCAAGCGATTTTTCTTGAATCGTCTGATCAACACCTATAGCGCCGTCGTTTCCCAGACGTACACAGGCGACATCAATATTTTGCCGACGAATCGACGCTTTAACCCTTTGCGCTTGCTCTCGGGCCGAACGACTCGAGAGATTCTCGACCTGATTCGTGAGGGTGAACGCTCGACCTGGCCCACGATTGAAAAAATTCGCACCCAAACACGGGTTAGCCGTGTGCTGACTGGCATCGTCAACGATTACGAGTCGCGGATGTTGTCTGTTGCTGGGCAGGAAGCGTTAGAGAAAACAGGCTAAAAATCCATGTGGCAGCTTCTGATCGTGTTGGCGGTCTGCGCGCTGGTATGGTTCCTCACCGCACTGTGGCCCTCACCAACGACGAGGCTATTGCTGCGTGCGGCGCGCAGACTCTGCGGCTTGCGTACTTATACACTGACGGTAGAGGGCTTTACCTGGACTTATTTGGACAGTGATCCAGGTGCGGAGTCGGATCGACCGGTGGTCCTTTTAATCCACGGTTATGGTGCGGACAAGGACAATTGGCTTAGTTATAGCCGATTGCTCAAGCGTCACTACCGTGTGATCGCGCCTGATTTACCAGGATTTGGTGAGAGTGACCGCTCACACTATCAGGACTATGCGCCGCGTACGCAAGCAATTCGGGTTGCTGCGTTTTGTCGCGCGCTATCTCTTCCGGCCGTGCATGTCACAGGCAGTTCAATGGGTGGTTATATTGCCACCTGGATGGCCATCGACCATCAATCGTCGGTTGCCAGCCTGGTGTTGATGAACGCAGCGGGTGTGTTTGGTGAGCGCGCCTCATATGTACAGCAACAGGCAGAGCAGGGCATCAATCCTCTGAACGTGACAACGAGGACCGAGCTCAGAGCACTTATTGCGCTGCTGAGCGTTAAGAGCCTGTATATACCGGGTTTCATGCTCAGCCATTTGTTATCAAACTATCGTCGTTACGATGTGCATCTGGATCGGGTGTTTTGGCAACTGGTCAATGCACAAAGAGCCGAAGTGTTGGCGCAGCGGTTACACACGATTCACGCACCAACGCTCATCATCTGGGGTGAACAGGATCAGGTGATTGATGTTAGTTGTGCAGCGGTGTTCATCGAAAACATCAATAACAGCCAGCTGCTACTGGTCCCCGACATTGGGCACATTCCGATGGTAGAGGCACCTAATCAGAGCGCACGTGCGCATCGAGAACTCATCGATACCGCGAGTGCTCGCGACTAAACGTCTGGCGTTATTGCCAACATTGGTCAATGCTAAAGCCCGAGGCGCTCATCCCTTTGGCGCCGGTCTGCGTCAGCGTCAGGTTGCCGCATTTATCCCCCGCTTGCGCTGCGACCGCCGTCGCTGTGATCGTAAACGTCTCCCGCGTCAGATTGGCCACCGCCAGGTTGTAAAAAGCGGTGTTGGCACCCTTGGGCGCGCTTAGCAGTTCCGCCGGTATGCTGGCGGCGACACCAGCGCCGGCCCGATCCTGATCGAAGCGCCCATTTTCGGTGTAGAAGCGCTCCATCCATTGTGACAGCTCCAGCATGACCGACTGGCCATCCGCCCGTCGCGCCTTGCGCAAACTATCCTGGTAACTCGGTATGATTAACGAAGCCAGAATCGCCACGATCGCGACCACGATCAACAACTCGATCAACGTGACACCAGTCTGGTGTTTCGATTTAGTCATTGGTTAGCTGTTCCCAAGACAGACGCCCATCTAGCAGCGCATTGGTGCCACTGATGCTGCGGCGCTCCAGTTCTCCGGTACTGCCTGGTGTGTATTGTCGATCGCCGAGGATCGAAGACTGCCAGGGTAGACCTTCGGTGGGGTTGAAGCGCTCACCACCCGCAGAGTATGTGACCGGATTGCCGTCAGCGTCGGTAAGCAGCGTGTCGACGACAATGTCGCCGTTATTGACCGCATTATCGCGATTCAAGTCGAACGCTGGCTCATCCGGTCGGCCGCCACTGCAAATTTTGACTGACATCAACCAACCGCCACCGCCGACGACACACGGGTCGCCCGAATCGGGAATGATCGTATTGTAGAAAACGATATCACCGCGAACTAGCGCATTGGACACCACGCGCTCGCCGTTACCCGGCAGATCCATATACCAGCCGGTTTCCATCATCGGGTCCAAATCGAAATTCGTCGGCACACGTATGTTGGTCGGGTCAAAGTTCAAGCTGGGGTCGTTGACAAATTGCTGCAACAAATCGCTGCGATCCAATTCCTGATCGCCCTTGTCCCAAATCGCATAAAAAGACTGGCCATCCGTTGTTGTCTTGTCGCCCTCGGTCAAATATTGACCGGTACCGAACAGCACCATGACGTCCGGTGACACGCTATTGTCGAATGGGCAGCGGGCAAGTACTGGTTTGCCGGTAATCGGTTGCGCAACCCCCGCGTCGTTGAAGGCAGTGAATAGCGGTTGCGGTGAACCGCTGGTGCCGTAGGCCACAGACCAGATGTTCGCATTATTGCTACTCACATCAAATGCCCACATATTGCCGTTCAGATCGCCGGCATAGACTCTATCCGGCGTGCCGTTGGCATCCAGATCAGCAAGCTGCGGTGTCGACAAGCCGCTATTGGCGCCGGGCAAGAGAATTTTCTGGTAGTCACTACCAGCGGTCCAGACACCGTCCAGCCCGCCATCCAGATAGACGATAAACAACGCAGCCTGTGTCGTTCCTGCGTTGTTATACCCATTGCCGAATACAGCCGCCCAGCGCCCATTGTTCATCAACGCGATCGACGGATCACTGAATGTCTC
>JBCCZN010000184.1:0-5522 GCA_039187375.1 Pseudomonadota bacterium | reverse complement strand
GCGTCCTGATAGAGATCAGCTTTGGCATCCCGGTTCATAGACAATCGTGCAACCGCAGGCTTGGCAATGCGATCAAAGCGCTGCGCGAGCGCTGTCTCTGCGTGTCTGTCTCCAAGTTGTAGACTTTGAACGAATGACTGATCGTCTTCGACGGGGTCGTCGGGGCGTGTGCTGTCCAGTTGAAATTGGTTTGTGGCCGTTGTTGGGTGCTGATAATCAAGCATCAGTGAGAATCCTGCGTAATGGGCTTGTCAGTCAGAATCCCAGTGAGCGTTGCTAAAGTACTGATTTGATTGTGAGTTGTTTCTGAGTTATTTCTGACTTCAATCACTTAAGCGATTCAGATACCCTCCTAAACTATGAATGTGAGGCGCACAGCAGAAAGCGCCGTAGAAGGGGATAGCGAGGTCGAGATACCACGCCGGTTCCGCTTGGGCGATCTGGAAATTCGGCGACTGGAAGGCATCGTTGTACGCGAGGGGGTTCAGTACCCGCTGCAAAAAAAAGCGATGGAGGTTCTCGGGGTGCTCGCTGTTCGTGCCGGCGAGGTAGTGAGTCGTCAGGATTTGATTGATCTGGTCTGGAATGGTCGTGCCACGACAGACGATGCGATTAATCGGTGTATCAGTGCCATTCGTACCGCACTAGGTGATAGTCGAAGCGAACCCTCATTCATCGATACGGTGCACGGCCGTGGCTATCGCTGTTTGATTTCGATTACGACGGATACGCCCGCATCAACGCGCCGTTACGTGCCTGCTCAGACTCTGTTAGTCGTTGGATTGATGATTCTCGTGATCGCGACTATGGGTGTTGTGGCCCTTAATCGATCCTCTGAATCAGATGGCATCATCCAATTCGACGGGCTGAGCGTACTGGTCTTTGAACTCGTGGACGAGGACATTGAATATGCCGGTGCATTTCCAGAGGTGTTTCGGCAGTCCCTGCGCCAGTCCCAGACACTTCGCATACTGCCGGAGTTCGAGTTACGCAGTGCATTCGTACGTCTATTTGATGCGCCAGAAACGCCGATCTCTCGCTCTGCCGGACTGCGTGTGGCACAAGATCAGGAAGCCGAGTTCTTTATTTTCACGCAGACGTTTCGTGATGGCGCTAAATTGGTGATGCGCAGTGTTGTGAGTCGACCGGATGGTAACAAGCCGGTCACAACAATCTCGGTTGATGCCACTAACGCAATTGACCTCATGGCCAAAATTGGTGATTTGACGGAGCGCTTGCGTCAGGCTTTGGGTGAGAGTCGTGACAAGATTGTCGCTAACCGGCGGGTAATCAATGAGATCGCCAGTGCAGACCCTGTTGCGATGAGCGCTTACGCCAAGGCGCTGGATAGTCGGTATTCGGGGCAGCTTCAGGATGCTATCGATCTGGCTCATTTCGCCATTCAACAAGATCCGGAATTCGCACTTGCCCATGCGCTGTTGGGTCGTCTTTATTACGGTACCCACGCCGAACGTGCGTTGACTCAAAAGCATCTGGCGCTGGCGCTCGAGCATCAGTCGCGTTTGTCTCCATTCGAGGTGCAGCATGTCGTTGCACTGCAGAGCTACTACGAATCGCCACAACAAATGTTGAGTGCCTGGCGGCTACTCAGAAACCTGGATGACTCTCTTCTGCGCGCGCACTACGAGCTGGGCAATGTCTATTGGAAGTACTTTAACGACTTTGAGAATGCACGTGCTGCGTATCAAGGCGGGGTCGATGAGAGGCGAACCGATTGGGTGAATCTATATCATCTCGGTTATGCGCAGTTGGGGTTGGGTGATGTTGATTCGGCAATCGAGTCGTTCGAACAGTCACGTCGATTCGCAGGCAACTACTACAACTATGGCATGGTGGATGCCCTGGTTGCGGCACGGCGCTATGCAGATGCTGAATCCTTAATTGGCCTTGCACGTAACAACCGGCGCCTGGGGCCGCCGAACAAAAAAGTATTGGCTTATCTGCTATTTCAGGGAAAAACGCAGCAGGCTAGAGACGAATTGTCAGCAAGGTTGGAGTCGATTGAGTACATTCGCTGGCCGGCTGCGACCGTGTTATTGAGTTCGTTGAGCACCGACTGGCTGAATGACACCCCGGATAGTTGGGCCGATTCTGTATTCGTGACCGTCACTCGAATTGTCGCGGCAATTGAAGACTATCCGCCCCAACATGATTTGCCGCCATTCCCGCAACTTGCCTTGTTCACGAAGATGGCGGCACGTGCCGGTCATGTAGAGTTGGCGACTCAGCTGTTTGATGCAGTCACCCGGTTACCGGATTATCAAAATCGAGCGGGAGCTTTTGCGCATATGGGCATTGCGAAAGCGGAAATTTTGATCGCCACAGGCGAGGTCGAGTCGGCTGTGACGGTATTGCAACGATTAATCGGTGAGCTCGATTTGTTCCAGGCTCATGACAGCCTTGCGTTTGCTTACCAAGCAAGCGGGAGTCAGGAACAGTCCAGGTCAGAGTATGCATGGTTGGTTGGTCATCGAGGTCGAGTATTGGCCGAGTCTGGCTTTTCCTTCGGCCGTTCGGCCAATGTCGCAGTATATTTATGGGCTGTTTTTCATCTGGCCGAATTGGAAGAACAGATCGGTGATCCAATCACGGCAGCGCAGTTACGCGAGTCCTTAGTGGATGACCTTAAAGGTGCTGATGCAGGGCATTATTTGTATTCAAGGCTGACGTCGACAGGACGCAATGCCGGAGCAGCTGCCCTGGTTGATTCGAGTGAATAAGAGAGAAATTTGAAGAGCAACGTAACAGGCGGAGAATTAGAGCGTGGCTGGATGCCATTGCTCGCGGCGACGATCGGCACCATGTGTGGCATTTTTACACTGACCAATTACTCACAAGGCTTCTTCGTCGGACCGGTCACGAGCGAGTTTGGCTGGACACCACCACAGTTCTTCCTCAGCTACACCGTGTTGATGTGTTTCGGCCTCATCACAGGTCCGGTAGTGGGCTCGTTGGTTGGCAGGTATGGTCTGCGAACCGTCGGCATAATCGGGTTGGCAGGTCACTCGTTCGCGTATGTCTTGCTGTCGTTCAACACCGGCTCATTGCTTGTCTGGTATTTGAGTTTTGCGGCCCTCGCCGTGCTGGGTGCAGGCTCGCTGCCGATTGTCTGGACCAGTGTTTTGAATGGCTGGTTCCATCAGCATCGCGGCAAGGCCATTGGCATTACGATGGCCGGCACCGGTCTTGGTGCGTTCCTGTTGCCTCCTGTTGTTGAGATTTTGATTTCAAACTATGGCTGGCGCACCGCCTACCGCGGATTGGGTTTGGGTGCGGCCATCATTTCCTTGCCAATCGTATTCGCCCTGTTTCGTGAAAAAACCGATGATGCAGCCGCAGGTCCGTCCGGCAGCCCGGTTGGTTGGGGTCTGACTCGCAACGAGGCGATGCGAACCGGACGATTCTGGATCCTCGGCGCCGTCTTGTTTCTAACTGTTCTCGTGCTGGCAGGCCTGTTGTCAAACTTCCCGCGCATCATGACCGAACAAGGATTGGCACGCCCGACGATTGCGAAAATCGCTGCCATCATGGGCTTGACGGTTATTCTCGGCAGACTGTTAGTCGGCGCTCTGGTGGATCGTTTCTGGGCACCCGCTGTTGCCGCCAGTATCTTTTTGCTGCCCATCGCGGCGCTGCTGATGATCGTGAACTTCGGTGTGACACCGACCAGTGGCATTCTGATCGGCATCTTGATTGGACTCGCTGCCGGCGCCGAGTTGGATTTATTGGCATTTCTGACCAGTAAATTTTTCGGTCCTGCCAACTATTCCGCTATTTTTGGTGTGATCATTGCTTTCTTTACCGTCGGCGCCGGTATTGCACCGCCCTTGTTTGGTGCTGCTGCTCAGTATTTTCAGGGCTACACCATGGTGCTTTGGGGGGCGATCGGGTTGTTGGCCTTGTCTGTGGTGCTGTTCCTGGCGATGGGTCAATATCCCGAACCCACTGAAAAAAATGTCTGATGACTGCATCTAAACGTCTTTGCCATCCGTCTGATGAAGTAGAGGGATCACTCTAGGAGACGTACGATGGAATTCAGCGCTAATCTGGGCATTTTCGGGTTTTGGCTATTTATTGCCGTTGCGACCGCGAGCGGGATTTGGTCCGAGGTTAAGGAAAAAGAATCTCAGCAAGCGACCTTACGTGAGCTCATCGCGAGCGGACAGGAACTGGACGATGCAATGCTGGAGAAGGTGTTTAACAGCGGCAAGCCACGCAATACACCGCGCGATATGCGTATGGCCGCCATTGTTGTGGCAAGCGCTGCTGCGGGTTTATTCATGCTGGGTTTATTTCTCGGTCTTATTTCCACCGAGGCAACGATTGCACTGACAGGGGTGGCCGCCCTGGCTGGTTGTGTTGCTGCGGGATTGTATGGAGTTGCGCGCTTTGTAGAGCGAGAAAACCAGAGCGCATAAGCTTCAATGAACGAGCACTTGCAGCATTATCGGCAGGGTCCGGAAGGTCTTGTCGTGCGCTTGGCGATGCGTGGGGATCGCGATGCTTTTGCCGAACTGGTTCGTCGGCGCCAGTCTTGGGTGCGCAACTTGATGCGTCGGCTGTGTCGTCATGAAGCAGACGCGGATGATCTGTCGCAACGTGTGTTTTTGAAGGCTTGGCGCAATATCAAATCGATACAGCAGCCAGAGAAGTTTCAAGGCTGGCTGAAGCGACTGGCAGTCAACACGTGGATCGATGAGCAGCGCAAACAACAGCGTCGTTGGTCTGAAACTCTGGATGAAGCTTCCGTCGCGGCAGCGACCAGTGATGCAAGTGTGCAAATGGACCTGGACAAGGCACTGGCAGAGTTGCCACCAGCGGTACGTGCCTGCGTCGTGTTGTCGTACCACGTGAGATTGTCGCATCGGGATATTGCCGAGGCGACCGGGCTGCCGCTTGGCACCGTCAAGTCGCACACGCAGCGTGGCGCTGCGCGATTACGCGAACTAATGATCGGTTATGGAGAAGACCAATGACGGATGAACGAGATCAACAATTATTGGCGTTGTTTGCAGCCGCCGATCGAAGCATTGCGGACAATGGCTTTTCGCAAAGGGTCGTCCAGGCAATTCGTCGGCGTAGCGATCGAGCCATTGCGATCAGGGTGGCGGTTGCGGTTGCTGTTGTGGTGCTGGAGCTGATGCTTGAATCGCCGTTACAAACGTCGCTTGGTTGGGTGACGGATGTGTTGTCGATGCCATTACTGAGCGTGCAGAGTGAATGGATGGCGTATCTGTCGGCGCCTATCAATAGTGTGGCTGGCGTTTTGGGTATTCTGCTGCTGGGCTTGGGCTTGATCTATCGACGCATTCACTAGGTGCGCAGCTTCTGTTAAGGCGATACGCGACGTGCGCCGTGATCGATAACGCGGTAGCGTATTGCCATGAACAAAAAAATTCTGCTATTCGTGCATGGTTGGAGTGTCACCGATACTGACACTTATGGCGGTCTGCCAGACCGACTGCGCAACGAATCTAAAGCCCACGATCTGGGCTTTAGAT
>JBCCZN010000183.1:0-5523 GCA_039187375.1 Pseudomonadota bacterium | reverse complement strand
CCCGTATTGTTGATGTCCAGACGAAATAGAGCGCTGCGTCCGGATGCACCGTTACCGATGTAATAGGCACGACTGATGACACGTGTGATAAACGACTCTTCTGGAAATTGGTAGGGCTGGCTGGTCCCGGCAGCGCAATCAACCGGTCCGCCAAGACCGGGTGCGCAGTTACCGGGTACGGTCGTGCCAGCCGCGTGATCAACCGTCGTTGCGACCGATGCCGCATTGGCGTTTGTCTGCTGAAATATTGCGGTATTCAAGCAATCTGTGACGGCCAAAATTTCACCCTGCTGCAAATCATGCGGGTCCTTGAGCGTGAGCTGATTCGCAGCGGTCGAGTGTGTGTCGACGACATATGCATCGCTGGGTTGCGTACGCAGCAAGACCAACGCATCGGTATTGGCGACAACGTTGCCGGCGAAGTTGGGTGGAAACACGCTCACACCGGCATCAAAGCCGCGCAGTGGTTCGGCAGCATTGATCTCCCAGTTTGCTGCGCCACCGGTTAGCACATTGACCACGCTTGCTGTGGTACCGCAGCCGAAAAAGCCGGCCATGCGAATGTCTTCAATCATGGACTTGATGCCGAAGCGCCCGACTTCCTGCAATTCAGTCAATGTCGATTGAATGTTGTAGGCGCGTTTACTGCCGATGTAGAGATTCAACATGCCACCGGTCAGAAACACACCGATGGTCAGGGCGATCATGATTTCAATCAGCGTATAGCCGCGTTGTGTGGTTTGTCTTGCCATCACAGATCAGTCGTCAGCGTAAAGGTGCGTACATCGGCGGCCGCGCGGCCATCTTGCCATTGCACGGTCACTGTCACTCTTGCCGGAATATCGACCGCCGGTGATGCAGCCGTCACGACAGCACCGGTACCGCTGGGCAGGTGATAGTCAATATTTGTGCGCCACTGGAATAAATCAGTCTGAACGATATCTGCAGCCGCCGCGGGAATAGGATCAGCTAACTGAATGTCATAGCCGCCGATGCGGGTATTGGTGAGATTCGCACGCATGCGATCAACGATGTCATAGGCCTGGATTGTGGCCTGACTGCGCAGGTAGGCACTGTTGTTCAAGCGTGTACCGTTTACCTGCATGGTAGCGACACCGATCAAACCGGTGGTCAGCAACAGCGTCGCCACGAGAATCTCCAGCAGCGTGTAACCCTGATGACGCGTCAAGGACATGCGGCGGCTCCCTTTTGTGTTCTGGCATACCCTAGCAGTGCCACATTGACCGTTCTGCCTTCCGCCAGGTTACTGTCCTGGTCGCAAACGAAGAATGAATCAAAATTATTCGGCGTGGCGCGCGTTTCGCCGCTGGGTGCGAAAGAGACAAAGTCCGAGAAGCTACCTGCTGCACGAATGGTCGTGCCATTCGTAATCGCATCCCACACTCGTAGTACGGGTTCACCGGCATCGACGTTACCCGGGTTGCCAGGATCCACAAATACCATCCAGCCGAGCTCCCAATTACCCGAACCGTCGCAGGTCGTTTGGTCGACAGTTGGGCAAACACTGACCCGCTCCCCACGCTTGATCGCTTCAGAGCGAGCGACTGCGAGTGCCGAGACAAGATCATTATTCGCCTGAACTGTGCGATTGGTACGAATCGTGCCGTCAAACGACGGTGCAGCCAGCACGACAACCACAGCCAATACGGCAATGGTCAGCATCAACTCCAACAGCGTAAAGCCATCATTCAGGCTATCCTGGGTCACTGACATGATGCGTTTCCTACCAGCCATGCGAGGCCTCTCCAACCTGCTTGCAAGCGTCATAAATTATCCTGATATTCTGACAGCCACCTGCGTGCACAAGTCACACTTCTTCGGCGACCGATTTGCCCGTCCAATTCTATGAAAATTGAGATTTCGCGTCAGCCACCGGTCCCCATCGATGTGGATAATTCGCGGAATCGAGAGAGTAAAATGCCACAAAATCAACGACGTCGAAACGTCTTTTTTCCTGCACCTCGAACCCGGTTCGACGCCGTTTTGCATAAGTCAGCGAGCGCTCGGGCGGGCCGCAGTGAAAAAAGTTCAGCGTTATGTCATCTGCCACACGTGTTGTACGTCTCATTGTTGTTTGTGAGTGGGTTCACCCGCGCCGATGCACCAGCGCCTCCGACGCCGGCTGCGTTGCAACAGCAGGTGACCACACTGATGCGCAGTCCGAATGTTGATCAGGCATTTCAATATCTTGAGCAAACCGCAGGACTGACAAATCGCCAGATGGTGGTTTTGAATGAAATTCCTGCACCGCCCTTTGGTGAGAGTGCACGCGCAGAGACGTTTAGAGATATGTTGCTGCAGGCGGGTCTTGAGCAGTGTGTGATGGATGCAGCCGGCAACGTGATTGGGCGGATTAAGGGCCGCACCGGCGCACGCCAAATAGCACTGATAGCCCATCTGGATACCGTGTTCCCGGTTGACACTGACGTAACCGTTCGAATTGATGGCGATCGATTTGCGGCACCGGGTATTGGTGACAACGCACGGGGTCTGGCTCTAATGCTGGCTGTAGCGAGAGCATTGCAGCGGGCATCGTGGACATTTGAGGATGATGTGCTGCTGATCGGTTCGGTGGGCGAGGAAGGACTGGGGGACTTAAGCGGTGTGCGCCATCTATTTCGCCCTGATGCCGCGCCTATTAGTAGTGTCATCGCCGTGGATGGTGGCGCCATGACGCGTATTGTGACCTCTGCGGTGGGCTCGAACCGATATCGTGTGACCTTCGCCGGCCCTGGAGGGCACTCCTATGGCAGTTTTGGTCGTGCCAACCCGCATCATGCATTGGGCGATGCGATTTCGACCTTTCGTCAACAGGCTGCAGAGGTAGTCGCCGAGGAAGGTGCCAAAGCGACTTTTTCGGTTGGCCGAATTGGCGGTGGTACGTCGATCAATTCGATTGCATTTGAAAGCTGGATGGAGGTTGATATGCGTTCGGTTGATCCCGACCGACTAGCTGCTTTGGATGCCGTGTTGCATAGGTCGATACAGGCAGCACTTGAGCGGGAGAACGCTGCGCGAACCGAAGGTTCAGCGTTGAGTGTGGCAGTGACATCAGTGGGAAAGCGACCCGCCGGTCAGCAGGATGTCCGCTTGCCGTTAATTCAGTCGGCTATCGCTGTTCAACGTGCGCTTGGGATCGAGCCGTCTCTGGTGGCGTCGTCGACCGATGCGAATGTTCCGATCGCCGCGGGTATCCCGGCAATCACGGTGTCTCGCGGCGGTGTTAGCGGCAATGCCCACTCGCTGGCTGAGTTTTGGCAGGATGTCGATGCTCGTAAAAGCGAACAACAGGTGTTGCTGCTGCTGGCCCTCGAGGCAACGTTGATTCGTGGCGAAGTGCCGGGCGATTGAGGAGTCAAGTATCGGGAATCAACTGTCGTGCTTGATCGATATAAAATGGCAACAGGTCGTCATAGAGTGAATAACCCTGCGGAATCTGGTGGCCCAGACGTACGATTACCAGATCGAGAGACGGCACGACAATGACGTACTGTCCGAGGTGTCCGCGCAGCGCGTAATGCGGCACGCTCGCCTCGTTGTTCAGCCACAGTGAATAACCGTAGTAATCGACCGCAGCCGGTGTGCGCATTTGTTCGATCCAATCTGCCGCGAGCAACTGTACACCGTTCCAGCCACCATCTTGCAGCAGCAACTGGCCCAGTTTCGCGAAATTGCGAGCACTGGCGCTGATACAGCAATATCCCAGTTCTTGCCCTGTACCATCCAGGTGCCACACTGCATCGTCGTTCATGCCCAGCGGCTGCCAGAATTTACGGCCCAAATAGGTCGCCAGGGTCAGGCCAGTTTCATACTCATCCAGTGCTCGAGAAAGCGCCATCGCGAGCAGCTGTGTTGATGCACTGGAGTAGTAAAACGACTCGCCAGGAGCGTCCTTAAACTGCCGGTCAAACAGGAATTGGCCGACATCGTTGGAATACAAAAGGGCGACCGTCGGACTAAATGGACTGTAATAGTGTTCATCCCAGTCGAAGCCAGAGTCCATCCGGGATAAATTCCCCAGGGTTACGTCATCGGCCAATGGATCGTCGGCGAATTCGGGTAACCACCGGATAAGGGGTTCGTCGACACCAGCAACAATGCCGTCGTCAATGGCAGCCCCGAGTAGCATTGTCACCACCGATTTGGCCATTGAGAAGGAATTGGTCCGGCTTGTCGGGCCATAGCCGTCATAGTACTTCTCGGCCAGCACTTGACCCTGATGAATAACCAGAAACGCAACCGCTTGATTGGTGCTGAGAAAGGTATCCAGCTCTTGCGGCAGCGCATCGCCCGCAAACGCGGCATGTTCAGGCCAGGCTTGTGGTGCCTGTCGCGCTATCGTTCGTGTATCGAACTGGCGGTAGTCATCGATATTGGCCGTCACATGGCCAGCAAGGTAGGTCCGTTGCAACGCGGTAAGTATGTAGCCGTGACCAGTGATCTGTAGCGCCAAAATGGCAATGAGAATCAGTGCAACGAACGCACCAACCAGTTTAAGTAAGAGTTTCATTGCGCAAGGATACTGTTGTTAGTGAGGTAGCGGTAGCACCTAGTCGCGTGTCAGTCGAATTTCCAGAGCAGTGCCTGTGCCAATAACGGTCTCATTGAGGCTGGTTGGCATGACCGCTTCTGTGGGACTCAATGCAATCCGGCCACCCATAATTTCCGCGTAGCGTTGCGGAAATACTGGCCGTCGATTGGGCTCCGCCAAACCGATCGGATTGAGTGGCTGGTTTGTGCCCGGGTCATATTTGTCTGTTGCACCGATCGTATGCAGAAACTCGTGCGCGATCACGACGTTGTTCCTGGCGGTATGCGTGCGACCGGCGAATGCGTTGACGATGCCAAACATGCCTTTTTTCATGCCAACCGATTCATCCAGAACTCGAAACTCGCGAGGTTGATGATAGCGAATGAGCAAGCGCACATCGGGTGTTAGATCATCTTTGTCTTTGCTTGCACGACTGGCCCACAGTCTAGCCCGTAGCGACCAAATGACTACGTCGAAGACGTTGGCACGGTTGGGTAGTGCAGGCGGTTGTATATCGACTTGCTGGCTCAGTTCAATGTGCACCGGTTGCGCTATGGGTGCGCCGTAACGTTTCGTCTCTCGCAGCATGAAGCGCTCAATGGACTCGAAGTCCCGTGGCTTGAGTGTGTCGATATAGTGCTGTGTTGCCCGATCACCTTCGGCATTGATCGGATAGATGGCAACCCAGAGCGTGTCATTCCAATCCGTGCTGCGCGCTTGACTCAGCCAGGCACTCAGCGCGACGAACAACAGGATCGATAACAGAATCAAAATTCGGATTTGTTTGAACATGGGGTAATTGAGCCTGATTAAAGATGCCACCGGCGTGAACTGGTCGAGCAATTCAGGCAGACTCGAAATTTTTAGCGTGGCGAGTCAATTGTGATGAGTGAACCTGAGGCGACAAATTCCGAGCACTCTGCGCCGCAAAAACGGCGCGGTCGCTTACTGTTGCTGGAGTGTGTTGCGAT
>JBCCZN010000182.1:0-5549 GCA_039187375.1 Pseudomonadota bacterium | reverse complement strand
CGGTATCGGGGTTGCCGGTTCCCAGCCTTTAATCTCCTGCACTCGCAGGATTTCGATTCCGTATTCTTCGCCAGCCAGCATGAAAGTCAGATACTGTACGCTGGATGTATCCGAGTCGGCTGCACGTTCAGCGTCGTGGGCTTGGTTCGATGCTACGATCATGTGGGTACTCTACTAGAAGGAAATAATGTGACCCGGTCATGCCACGGCATGAGAATCATCGAAGTTTTTTCGTTTAAAGAACATCTGAATTAGCCCTGGCACATCTAAAATCAAAGCGACTTTTCCGTCTCCAAGAATGGTGGCACCAGAAATACCTGGCATCTGGCGGTAGTTATCTTCCAGACTCTTAATCACAACCTGTTGTTGCTCTTTTAGGTCATCGACCAAAATGCCGACGCGTTGTGAATTGGCTTCAACCACAACCAACAGACCATCCTCTACACGGTTACTGCGAGCGTCGACGCCGAACAACTCATTCAGCCTCAAAATGGGCAGGTATTGATCGCGCAGTTTGAACATCTCAGAAGCACCCGCGATTCGGCTGACCATCTGCGCCGAGCATTGGATCGTCTCAACAATCGAGACCAGCGAGATGATGTAAGACTCCTGACCCAGACGTACAAGCTGACCATCCAATATAGCCAGTGTCAGTGGCAGTCGAATCGTAAAGGTGCTGCCGACTCCTGTTTCTGTGCGCACAGACACCTGTCCCCCTAAGTCGGCGATATTGCGGCGAACGACATCCATACCGACACCGCGACCTGAAAGATCACTGACTTGTTCCGCCGTTGAGAATCCGGGCATAAAAATTAAATTCGCAATTTGATCGTCAGATAAGGATTCGTCGGCACTGACAAGCCCCTGCTCAATCGCCTTGCTTAGGACCTTGTCCTTATTCACGCCGGCGCCGTCATCAGTGACTTCGATGACAATATTGCCGCCTTCGTGATACGCATTCAGAGTGAGAGTTCCGACTTCCGGCTTGCCGGCAGCTGCACGAACCTCTGGTGACTCCAAGCCGTGATCGAGAGAATTACGCACCAGATGCACCAGCGGATCTCCCATTTTTTCCAGAACTGTTTTGTCCAGTTCGGTCTGTTCACCCTTCAGTTGCAACTCGACCTTTTTGCCAAGTGCGTTGCAGGTATCACGTACCAGTCGTGGAAACCGACTAAACGCAAAACTGATCGGTAGCATACGAATGGCCAGCACACTCTCCTGCAATTCACGCGTATTGCGGTGTAGCTGCGCCAGACCTTCACGCAGAGTATCTAGTTGTGTGAAATCGAAGTCCGCATTGAAGCGACTGAGCATCGACTGAGTAATGACAAGTTCACCAACCAGGTTGATCAGTGCATCGACCTTGTCAATATTGACACGAATAGAGCTCGATTCGGCGCTAGTAGGACTACGGGCAGTCGACATTGACACCGCGCTTGCCGCATCGGTTCGGGGCTTTGGTTGCGTCCCTGCCAAAACGTCTGGCGGCTCAATCAAGTCAACCTGTTTCGCTGACGGCGTTTGCAAGTCAACGCCCATTGTGGTCTCTGCCTGCGGGTGGTGTATTTTCGACAACAGCACATCGGCTTCATTCTCAACCCAGGTGAACAGATCATTCAGCTGCGCTTCGTCAGGCGCACTGTGCAACGTAATAGCCCAGTGCAAGAGACAGTCTTCGGGGTCGGTTGTATCGAAATCGATGTGCTCGAGGCCTTCTGCAACAACATCAATCCGACCAAGACGCGATAGTTCGCGCACGATGCGTAACGGATCATTACCGGATCGAAACAGATTGGCGTAGGGCTTGAACTCAATTTGCCAGCCCGCGATTACAGCAGAGTGGTTTGCATCGTGCGCTATGCCCAGATTGTCTTCGGTCCCACCTGACGCTTCCCCAGCTGCAATCGTGTCTTCCAGCTTCTTTTGTAGCGCGTCGGCCGCTGTCGTGTCCGGCGAGCCATCGGCGACATCGGCAATCATCTCGCGCATGCAATCGACTGAAGACAACAGCAGATCTACGTCATCGCGAACAACCGCTCGCTCGCCGGTGCGCATCTGATCCAGAAGTGTCTCAACGTGATGTGCAAAGTTGGATACTTCTAGAAAACCAAAGGTCGCACCGCCACCCTTGATCGAATGCGCCGCACGAAATATCGCATTCATGGTATCGGGATCTGCAGCCCCGAGATCCAGATTCAGTAGACCCGATTCCATGACGTCGAGACCTTCCTGACTCTCGTCAATGAACAACTGTGCAATGTCGTCCATGTCGGTCATATTCGTAGCCCGTTGCCACAGGCAACGTCGAGTCCGCAGAACGCCAGCGAACAAACCGAAGCAGGATCATCTACCGCGAGAACGCACTGCATCTGGGTTCCTTTGATATCACCGGTGAGCATTGAGCTCGCTCCGGGCATAATGTTTGAAGCATTGGATGTATCGGCGTTGGCAGGAAAATGTTTAATGCCTGTAAGCGGTACACGACAACGACACAGTTATGACAAATTATTGGAACTAGCACAGTGACTGGCATACAACGACATCAGCGCATCCCGATTCTCGTCTTCACAGGCTTCCTCGGCAGTGGCAAGACGACCGTGCTCAACTACCTGACACAACAAGCGGCGCTGAGCCGCACGCTGGTACTGATCAATGAGTTCGGCGAGATCGGGCTCGACCATGAGCTTGTCGCCCATAGCAAAGATGATGTGGTGATTGAGATGTCGAGCGGCTGCCTGTGCTGCACGATACGCGGCGATCTGGCCAAGACTCTGCGGGAGGCGCCCAGTCGCTTCGCACGTGGCGGGGAGAAGTGGTTCGACCGCGTCATTATCGAAACTACTGGCCTTGCCGATCCCGCGCCGATTCTGCATACGCTGATGAATGATATGCAGGTCTCCGGTCGCTACAACCTCGCCGCCGTGATCACCGCAGTGGATGCAGTGAATGGTGATGACACATTGAATCGGCAGACCGAATCCGTCAAACAAGCGGCGATGGCCGATCAGCTGTTGATTACGAAAACAGATCTCGCCGACGCACGCACTACGGCCGCTCTGCGTGAGCGCTTAGGTCGGTTAAACCCTGGCGCACGACAAGTTGTCGCGAGCAATGGCGTCGTGGATCCGACATCGCTATTGCGAGGCGGTTATTTTGACCCCACCCGCAAAAGTGTCGATGTGCAGAATTGGCTGAATGAAGAGGCGTATACCGACTCGCATGATCACCACCATCACGACCACGACCACGACCACGACCACGACGTCAATCGGCATGATGCCCACATCCGATCGATTTGTTTCACCGTCGATGAACCCATCCGTGGCGAAGTACTCGACACCTGGCTCGATATGTTATTGAAGTATCGCGGCGCCGATTTTCTGCGTATCAAGGGCATTATCAACATTGCAGACATTGACCGTCCGATGGTCATTCACGGCGTACAGCATATCTTCCATCCGCCAGTCGTCATGGATGCATGGCCGAGCGATGATCGTCGCTCACGCATTGTGTTCATTACACGCAACATTGACGAGTCTATTCTCCGGCAAACACTCGACGTGCTCACCAATAGTGACATTGGCGAACCAATCGAGACAGTAGACGAAGCACCGGCCGCCTAACGCACCAGATGCCAGCGGGTCTGGCGGCCAGCCAAGTACTGCACACTGTTGCCATCAAAGCAGGCGCTTTGTTCCAGTTTGATCTGTACGAGCTGATCATCCCATTCGGGCACCGCTGTTTTGATATTGCCCTCAATGGCGTAACGGGTATTAGCGTAGAGCGGCCAATCGCCGCGAATGGGAGTGCCATCCTGGTCATCCCACATGCCAATCGTCGGCCCTGGCGCATGACCAAAGAACCCGATGGGGTGCGTGTAGACGCTGCACTCGATGTCGTGTTTATCACACGCAACGCGCGTCGCTGCCAGAATGTCATTGCCGCTGCGCCCGGCGATAAACTCATCGGTGAGCAGGTCCTGCCATTGGTTTCCCACCTGGAACGCCTCGATTAGGCCTTGCGGAATCATTGTCTCACCGAGCTTGGGTACATAGCCCATTTCCTGCGTATCAGTACACAGTCGCAGATAGCAGATGCCGACGTCGGTGTGAATGACATCACCGGCCTGGATGATCCCACTCTCACCACAAAAAGGCGTGTCGGCATCGCAGGTAAGACCGGGTCGCTGCGCATTCACATAGGGCATAAACCACGCGGGTAGACCCAGCTCGACAAATCGCTGCCGCAAATACCAGGCCACGTCATCAGTGGTTGTCACGCCGGGTGTAATCACACGGCTGGAAAAACCTTCCGCAATCACGCTGCGGGCCAGACTCACGGTGTGTGCGTAGGTTTCCATTTCATTCTGAATTCGCGTTTCGGCCCAACGCACGACCAGCTGCTCCGCCGAGACTAGTCTGTTTTTGAAATCCTCCGGCAATACCTCGATCAATCGGGCATGCAACGCGTGCGTTAGACCATCCGCCACCGGCCAGTCGCGTGAAACGTTGATGCCAATGCGTGATGGATTACGCGATACGATCAGCTCGCCCAGAGCGCGCCACTGTTCATCCAGATCCCCACCTGCCCACGCCGATTCGTACGGTGCACCGAGTGGATACCGATTCACCGTCAGTCGATCGACTCCCGCTTCGGTGCGATGAAACACCAGCATCGTGGTGCGACGTGCCGCGAACGTTGGTTGCGGTACCAACGAGAAGTAGATGGGGTCCTCGGCATATTCGCGATTCAGGACTAGCCACATATCTAACCCGGTTTCATCCATCAGCTCGGGCAATAGCGTTTCCAAGCGCGTTGCCAGGTGTTGATTTTCCGCCTCGGGGCGGTCCCGGTAATCCAACACCGCTCGAGGGCCAGTCACCTCGCGACCTTGATCCTGAGCTAGTGTCGGCTGAACGACCAATAGCAGACAAACGAATAGAAGGTAGTGGCGCATCAGCGAACTCCGCGAGTGATCAGCGATGCGTAGCATACTGACCGAAACCGTCGGTACTGCCAAGAGAGCAACCCCCTGCACTTTGCCTTGAAGCAACCCTATAATTTGGATCAACACCATTCGATCAAGAATCCCGTCCTCATGCGTGCCAGCAAATTTTTGTCCATCTGTGTTGCGATGAGCCGCAATCAGGCCAAGTTTTTTATTCGTAAAGGCCGCCTGGCAGTGAATGGCGAGGTGATCACTGACCCTTATTTTGAGCTGCCCGATGATTGCGAGGTGCACTTCGACGGCAAACCGATTTCAATCACCGACTATCGTTACGTCGTCTTGCATAAACCGATGGCGTTCGTTTGCGCCACCCGGTCCGCCGAGCATGCGTCGGTGTTTGAACTGATCCCGGATTGGCCTGACGATCACTATGGCTACTTCGCCAACGTCCTGGCACCCGAACAAAGTGGCCTGGTGTTATTGAGCGACGATGCGCCGTGGACCAATGGCATGAGCCGCCGCGCCATGCTATTGGCAGATTGGCCCTCGGCGGTTGGGTTGTGATCCTTGTCAGACATATCGCCTCCTTTTTCAGCGT
>JBCCZN010000181.1:0-5550 GCA_039187375.1 Pseudomonadota bacterium | reverse complement strand
TTCGCCGATGTTGCCGGGGTCGAAGAGGCGAAGGAAGAGGTCGTTGAAATCGTCGACTTCCTCAAGGATCCGAGCAAATTCCAGCGTCTTGGCGGCAAGATCCCCAAAGGCGTCTTGATGGTCGGCTCGCCGGGCACCGGTAAGACGCTGCTGGCGCGTGCGATTGCGGGCGAAGCGAAGGTGCCGTTCTTCACGATCTCCGGTTCGGATTTCGTCGAAATGTTCGTCGGTGTCGGCGCATCGCGTGTGCGTGACATGTTTGAGCAGGCGAAAAAGCACAGCCCCTGCATTATCTTCATCGACGAGATCGATGCGGTCGGTCGTCATCGTGGCGCAGGTTTGGGTGGCGGGCACGATGAGCGTGAGCAAACGCTGAACCAGCTTTTGGTTGAGATGGATGGCTTCGAGGGTAATGAAGGCATCATCGTTATCGCAGCCACCAACCGCCCTGATGTACTGGACCCGGCATTGCTGCGTCCCGGTCGTTTTGACCGCCAGGTTGTGGTGCCACTGCCTGATGTGCGTGGTCGCGAGCAGATTTTGAGGGTGCATATGCGCAAGGTGCCGGTCGGTGATGATGTTCGCCCAGCGATTATCGCTCGCGGCACACCGGGCTTTTCCGGCGCTGATCTTGCCAATCTTGTCAACGAAGCGGCGTTGTTTGCCGCGCGTGCCAATCGCCGCACGGTCGGCATGGATGAGTTCGAGAAGGCCAAGGACAAAATCATGATGGGCGCCGAACGTCGCTCGATGGTCATGAGTGAGGACGAAAAGCGCACCACGGCCTATCACGAGGCCGGCCATGCGATTGTGGGTCTGAACGTGCCCGATCACGACCCGGTTTACAAGGTCACAATCATTCCGCGCGGTCGGGCATTGGGTGTGACGATGTTCTTGCCTGAAGAAGACCGGTACAGCGCCTCAAAGCAGCGCCTTCGCAGCCAGATCGCCAGTCTGTTTGGCGGTCGAATTGCTGAGGAGCTGATCCTGGGCAAGGAGAGCGTCACGACAGGTGCATCGAATGACATCGAGCGCGCAACCGACATCGCCCGCAACATGGTGACGAAGTGGGGCTTGTCAGATCGGCTGGGGCCGCTTAGCTACAGCGAGGAAGACGGTGAAGTGTTCCTTGGCAGGACAATGACGCAAACCAAACAGGTGTCGGATGTCACGGCGCATGCGATCGATGAAGAGGTTCGCAAAATTATCGACGATAACTATGAGCGCGCTGAGACGATCCTCAAAGACAATATGGACAAGTTGCACGTCATGGCAGATGCGTTGATGAAATACGAGACCATTGATGAGAAGCAAATTGCCGACATCATGGAAGGCAAGGATCCGCGTCCGCCGGCCGATTGGAACGATGGCGATCAGCCACCGACGGGTTTGTCTAGCAAGGATGATGGTTCGGCCAAGGATGCCTCTTCTGGTGGCACCATAGGTGGGCCGGCGGAGCAGTCCTGAACTGGGTTTTGCATTGAACCAATCCATTGAGAAACGGCAGCCGCTTAGGCTGCCGTTTCGTATCTGCTGCGGCTCGACGTGCAATGATTCTGCAGGCACCTGTGATGCAGCTCGCTAACGCATCGGACGACGACGTTTTAGGTCTTGGCACTGTCGCTGTAATGGGCATTCTCAATGCGACGCCTGACTCATTCTCGGACGGTGGTCAGTTCGACAGCGTGTCCTCTGCAGTGGACCATGCGCTGCGTATGGTCGAAGCGGGTGCCAGCATTATTGACGTTGGTGGGGAATCCACACGACCGGGCGCCGGTGCGGTGTCGGAGACGCAGGAGCTGGAGCGGGTAATCCCGGTGATCGAGGCGCTGCGCGCTCGCAGCGATGTGCTTATTTCGATTGACACCAGCAAGCCGGCAGTGATGCGAGCGGCCGTGAGGGCGGGTGCTGGTATGATCAACGATGTGCGTGCACTGCAGTTACCGGATGCGATTCGGACCGCTGCCGCAGCCAATGTGCCTGTTTGTCTGATGCACATGCAGGGTACGCCGGGTTCGATGCAGGATGCACCCCAATATGATGACCCGGTAGTCGAGGTCATGGCATTTTTGCAACGACGCATCGAAGCCTGTGTAGCCGGCGGAGTAATGCGAGAGCATCTGATCGTTGATCCGGGGTTTGGGTTTGGCAAACGCCTGTCCGATAACCTCGTGTTGATTCAACAGCTGCAGGCCTTCAAGCAATTCGGATTGCCACTGTTAGTCGGTCTGTCGCGAAAATCGATGTTGGGACAAATCACCGGACGTGCGACACACCAGCGTCTGATTGGCAGTGTTATTCTTGCCGCCGAATGTGCACGACGCGGCGCTGATATTGTGCGCGTCCACGATGTGGCCGAGACCTGTGAGGCCTTGCAGGTGATGGCTGCTGTCTTGAATTCGTTGCAGGAGACTGAGGCAACATGAGTCGTAAGTATTTTGGTACTGATGGCGTACGCGGGCGCGTGGGCGAGGCGCCGATGACAGCCGATTTCGCGTTGCGTCTGGCCGGTGCGGCTGCTCGTGTGCTGGTGCCTGATGGTGGTTCGGTTGTGATCGGCAAGGACACTCGTGTGTCGGGTTACATGTTCGAAGCAGCGCTGGAGGCGGGCTTTACGGCCGCGGGGGTTGATGTGCTGTTGCTGGGGCCGTTGCCGACACCAGGTGTGGCCCACATCACGCGCTCGGTGAACGCTGATCTGGGAGTCATGATCAGTGCGTCCCACAATCCGTATTTCGACAACGGCATCAAGTTCTTTGATAAGGAAGGCAGCAAGCTGTCCGATGAGGACGAGTTACGCATCGAAGCACTATTGCAGGCTCCGTCGATCACCCGTGATTCGGCGCAGTTGGGTTTTGCAAAGCGGATCGATTCAGCGCGTGAGCGCTACATTGATTTTTGCCTTGGTACGGTTGATAACAACTTGCGGCTAGACGGATTGAAAATTGTCCTGGATTGCTCCAACGGTGCCGGATTCAAAGTGGCACCACGGGTGCTCTCAGCATTGGGCGCGAATATCATCCCGATCGGTTGTTCTCCCAATGGCAAGAACATCAACGATGGCTGTGGGTCAACCCAGCCGGAGCTGTTGCAGCAAATGGTGCTCGGTGTCGATGCAGACCTGGGCATCGCACTGGATGGCGACGGCGACCGAGTCTTGATGGTTGATCACGAGGGCAACATCGTTGATGGAGACCAGTTGATTTACATTGTTGCCATGGGTCGCAAGCGTGTCGGCGAGCTGCGCGGCCCGGTTGTGGGCACGGTGATGAGCAATCTGGGTCTTGAACGTAAACTGGCCGAGCACGATGTGAAGTTCGTTCGCGCGAAGGTTGGCGATCGATATGTTATGTCTGAGCTGCGCAAATACGACGGCACTATCGGGGGTGAAACCTCCGGCCATATCATTTGTCTGGATCGCGCGACGACCGGTGATGGGTTGGTGAGCGCGCTGCAGTTACTTGAGATCATCGTCGGCAGTGGCCAGAAACTGTCAGAACTGGCAGCCCAGATGCCCCTCTATCCACAAGTTCTGATCAACGTGCGTGTGGCAGAGCGAATGGACCCCAATGACAATCCGGCTATTAGTGCATCGCGTGAGCAAATTGAGGCAGAGTTGGGTGAGCGCGGCCGCATCGTGTTGCGCGCATCCGGGACCGAGCCGTTGATCCGAGTCATGGTCGAGGGCGAGGACAAGCAGGAAGTCCGCGCAGCAGCGGCACGCCTTGCAGATGTCGTCAAAGCAGCGGCTGCCTGAGCCCGCAATCATTGCGCTGTGCCACCAGCGACAGTATCCTAGCCGGCTTTTCGACACCTCGAGAAATCTATGAGACAGCCGCTGATTGCCGGTAACTGGAAAATGCATGGGTCACGCACTGATAACGCTGCATTGATCGGCGGTATCCGTGGCAAAGTAGATGATGCGCCAGGGGTTGAGCTGTTGGTTTGCCCACCGTCTGTTTTTCTGGCGCAGGTCGGTAGTGAAATCGGCTCAGCCGGGATTGCACTGGGTGCTCAGAACGTCTCTGAATACGCCACGGGTGCGTATACCGGTGAAGTGTCGGCAACGATGTTGGCCGAGATGGGCTGCCATTATGTGCTGGTGGGGCATTCGGAGCGGCGCTCATTGTTTGCAGAATTGAATGAACAGGTCGCGGCCAAGTTCGCGGCAGCTGTGGAGCAAGGTTTGCGGCCCGTGTTGTGCGTCGGAGAAACGCTGGGTCAGCGCCAGGAAGGTGAAACGGACGCCGTGGTGTTGCGTCAGCTTGATGCGGTGATCGACCTGGTCGGTCCGAATGGTCTTAGGAACGCAGTGATTGCCTACGAACCGGTCTGGGCCATTGGTACCGGTGAGACTGCGACACCGAAGCAGGCACAGGAGGTGCACGCAGTACTGCGTCAACGACTCGTTGAGGTGGATGCCGAGCTGGGCGCTGCAATGAGAATTTTATATGGCGGGAGCATGAAACCTGCCAATGCGGCAGGACTGCTTTCCCAGCCGGATATCGATGGTGGTTTGATCGGCGGTGCCTCTCTGGATGCAGACCAATTTATGGCGATAGCAGCCGCTGCCAGCGAACAGTTGAAAGGGTAATTTAATGACTACGGCGTTTCTCGCGCTTGCTATTGTGCAAGCGGTGATCTCAATCATTCTGGTTGGACTGGTATTGATGCAGCGGGGCAAGGGTGCCGATGCGGGTGCCTCGTTCGGTGCGGGAGCATCGGGTACGGTATTCGGTGCACGTGGCTCAGCGAATTTTCTCTCGCGCGCAACCGCCATCATGGCTACATTCTTCTTCGCCAATTGTCTGGCGCTAGCGTATCTGACCACGCAGCAGTCCAGTGCGGGCGGCAGTGTGGTGACCGACGAGGTTGAAGTCGTTCAGGATGATCCCGATGCATCGATCGACTCTAGCGACCTCATGATCGAGGATATTCCTGTCCTGGACGAGGCTGACGAGTCTATCGACGCAGCATCAGAGGCGGTCGATGCGGTAATCGAGGATACGGCCGACCTGGTAGACGAAGCCGAGGCGCAGATTGATGCTGCGAGTGACGAGACGCCCGGCGACGAATAATGAAGATTGTCTCAGTTGCCGATGTGGTGGAATTGGTAGACACGCTGTCTTGAGGGGGCAGTGGCGCAAGCCGTGCCGGTTCGAGTCCGGCCATCGGCACCACAACTGAGACGACAATTAGTCAAAGTACGAACAGCGCGCGAATCCTCCGTCAAAAGAGTCGTTTACGGCTGTCTGGCCGGTTACAGGGCGTGCCTGTACTGATACAATTGCACAGTTAATTAGCGACTAACGTTTATCCACTCGTCGACGCCTTGGGGCAAACGGGCTTGCGATGGGTGAAGGGGGCAACGCATTTGCTGCAAGAGTATCTACCGATACTGATTTTTCTTGGTATCTCGGCTGGATTGGGCATCGCGATGATGACCCTCGGTTTTCTGTTTGGCAGCGGTGGCAAAGACGCGGAAAAACTCTCCGCATATGAGTGCGGATTTGAGGCGTTCGACGACTCGCGCATGAAGTTTGATGTGCG
>JBCCZN010000180.1:0-5715 GCA_039187375.1 Pseudomonadota bacterium | reverse complement strand
GCCGATACCAAAGTCGTCGTCTTCATCCAACAAGCGGCTTAGGCGTTTTTCTTCAAGCAATGCTTCGAGTCTTCGGCGTGCCGCCACACCCGCTTCGGTATTCGAACGGGCATCTTCAATGTCGCTCACTAGATCTTTGACATTGATCTCGACTGACATGCCGCCCACGTTGTCCTGATTCTCAATTACGATCGTCGTGGAGAATTCCTCATCGTCCACATTATCGGTATTGGCGTCTTCGACAGCTTCCGGCTCGTCATCAGGGCGCTCACTGTGTATCGCGTTCATGTTGTTCCCATCACCATGAATTGTTGTCCACGACTCAAATGTATAATAGGAAAACGAAACAGGCGCAATACCCAAAACGTCGGGTTGTGAACTGCCGCAATTAGCCGCCGATCAGCTGATTCATGTTGAAGATCGGCAGCAGGATCGCAAGCACAATCAACAGAATCAAAAAACCCATGATGACGATGATCAGCGGTTCAACGATGCTCATGAGTCCGGTGATCAAGCCATCGGTTTCGCGCTCTTGATTGACCGCTGCGCGTTCGAGCATCTGATCCAGTTCACCGCTGGCCTCGCCACTGGATAACAGGTGAATGGTCATCGGGGGAAATACGCCCTGGTCCTTCAGTGAGCGACTGATTGGTGCCCCTTCCCGAATCTTGACCGCGGCCGCGTCGACCGCCTTGCGCATCGGCACGTTTTGCACCACCTCGCCCGCGATTCGCAATGAATCCAGAACTGGTACACCACTGCTGGCCAGGATACTGAGCGTACGCATGAACCGCGCTGTATTCAGTCCGCGTGTCAGGCGACCGACCAGGGGCAGTTTCAGAAGTGTGGCGTGCCATGAGGCTTTCGGCCCGGGTTTGCTGAGCACGAAGCGCAGGCCGATGATGATGCCGGCGATGACCAGTAACAGCGCCCACCACCAGGATTGCACAAATTCACTAATCGCCAACAGGACGCTGGTCAATGCCGGGAGTTCGGCGCCGGTCGAGATAAATACGCTGACAATCTTGGGCACGACATACGCGAGCATGAAGGCGACGATACCCAGTGAGACGAGCACTAACAGTGCCGGGTAGATCATCGCGGTGCGCGCTTTCTGGCTTAGGTTTTGCCGGTTTTCGGTGTAGTCGGCCAGACGCTCGAGGACACCGTCCAGCTTGCCGGATTGCTCACCGGCATCGACGGTGGCGCGAAACATCGCCGGGAATGCCTGCGGGAATTCTGCCATGCTGCCAGAGAGAGAGTAGCCTTCACGCACCCGTGCACGCACGCCCATAACAACGCTTTGTGTGCGCGCATTTTCGGCCTGATCACCGATTGCACGCAGTGCCTCTTCCAGTGGCAGTCCCGCCTGGACCAGAGTCGCCAATTGACGGGTAACGAGTGCCAATTCGGCCGAAGACAGCCCGCGCCGCACAGTACGACCCGGCTTTGCCGCTTTTGCGTCACCGCCGCGAGTGGCGATGGCGGACACGGACATCGGTGTTAGTGATTGTTCACGCAGTGATTGACGTACCGACTTCGGTGTATCGCCCTCGATGACCCCTTTGCGCTGCTTGCCGCTGGTGTCCAGTGCGATGTATTCAAACGCAGCCACGGTGGTCCCGCCTGATTAGTCTTCGCGCGTGACGCGCAATACTTCTTCTAGCGTCGTCTTGCCGCTGAGCACCTTGGCACGGCCGTCATCGCGAATGCTGGGGCTTTGCGTGCGCGCATAACGCTCCAGCTCATGCTCACCGGCGCCATCGTGAATCATCGTTCGCATCGCATCGTCAACGCCAACCAATTCATAAATGCCGCTGCGGCCCCGGAATGCTTGTGAGTGATCGTCGCGTGGCCGGTATAAAGTCGGGCGTTGCGCCGGATCGACACGCAGCAGTTCGCATTCGGTATCGGTGGCGCTGTAGGCATCGCAGTGCGCCGGATCCAGCGTTCGCACCAGTCGTTGCGACAACACGCCGATTAGGCTCGACGAGAGCAGGAAGGGTTCCACCCCCATATCCCGCAAGCGTGTGACCGCACCCACAGCGGTGTTGGTATGCAGAGTTGAGAGCACCAGGTGGCCGGTCAAACTCGCCTGAACAGCGATTTCCGCGGTCTCAAGGTCACGAATCTCGCCGACCATGACAACGTCCGGGTCCTGACGCAGGATAGCGCGTAATCCACGCGCAAATGTCATGTCGACCTTCGTGTTGACCTGCGACTGGCCAATGCCGTCAATGTAATACTCAATCGGGTCCTCGACCGTCATGATATTGCGCGAGGCATTGTTGATGCGCTCCAGCGCCGCGTATAGCGTCGTGGTCTTGCCCGAGCCGGTCGGGCCGGTGACCAGGATAATGCCGTGCGGTTTGTGAATCAGCGAATCGATCAGGCTCTGGTCCTCATCGCGCATGCCCAGCTGCACCAGGTCCAGCCGACCGGCTTGCTTGTCGAGCAAACGCATGACCACCCGCTCGCCATGTCCCGAAGGCATTGTTGATACACGCACGTCGACGGCGCGACCGGCGACTTTTAATGAAATTCGACCATCTTGCGGCAGGCGCTTCTCGGCAATATCCAGTTTAGACATGACCTTGATACGGGAGACCAGCAAAGGCGCCACACCGCGCCCGGTTCGCAATACTTCGCGCAACACACCATCGATGCGCATGCGCACGATCAGCCGGTTTTCATACGGCTCAATGTGGATATCGGATGCGTTTTCCTTGATCGCCTCGGTCAGCAGCGCATTGATCAGCCGGATGATTGGCGCTTCGTCGTCGCTCTCAAGCAGATCGGATTGCTCGGGCAGCTCCTGTGCCACCGCCAGCAGATCCATATCGTCGTCCAGCGAGTCCATCATCTGCATGGCAGGACCTGTGCCTGCCTCGTAAGCTTGTTGCAGCGCGACGTCAAATGCCTCGCTGCTGACCTTCTGCAGGCTGACGTCAGAACCGGCAACCCGGCGCGCCTCAGCAATGCTGGTCAGCGCCGCGCCTTCGCGGAACAGCAATAACGCGCCCGTATCATCGTCTGCATATTGCAGCAATACGCCATGACGTTTGGCAAATGAGAAAGGCAATGACTGGCGCGTTTGTGCGTCAGCCTGCGAGTCATGGATCACCGTGTCTTCAGTCACAGACATTGTGCTTATTCACCACCGTTGTCATCGCCCATGATGTCCTGCGGCGTCGTGGGGGTAGGGCTTGGCGGGGTGACCTGATCACTCATCGGCGGCAATAGCGGCCGGTCGGCACCCGGCATCAAATCCGGGCTGCTTTGATCCTGCAGTTGCAGGTCGCGCAGGTATTCATACTTGCTGCGGGTCGCGTCCAGTGTGCTCAGACCATCTCGCAAAATACGCGGTTTGATGAAAACCATAAGATTGGTTTTAGTCAAATCTGTTTTCGACGTGCTGAACAGTCGACCCAAAATCGGGATGCTGCCCAGCAGCGGCACCTTTTGGCGAGTTTCTGTTAGCGTGTCGTCGATGAGGCCACCCAGCACCAGGATGCCACCGTCCTCGACAATCACCGAGGTTTCGATCAAGCGCTCGTTGGTGATGAGATCAACAGCACTCGCGCTGGCGCTCAGCGATGACACCTCTTGTTTGATTTTCAACAAAATCGCGTCGCCTTCATTGATTTGTGGCGTGATCTCCAGCAGCGTGCCAACGCGCTCACGATTCACGGTCTGGAACGGATTGACTGCGCCGTTATTGTTGCCGCCGGTATTAGTGAACTGACCGGTGATGAACGGTACTTCCTGGCCGATCTCGATACGCGCTTCCTCGTTATCGAGTGTGACCAGCGTGGGTGTGGATATCACGTTGGTGTTTGAGTCGCCATCCAGTGCATTCAGGATAGCGGCAAAGCTCGTACCATCGTCGGCGATGCGACCGATGCCCAGTGTCAGGCCATCCGCAATCGCAGAGGCGATTCCAGCCGTATCACCGTTTGCGACGGCGCCGCCGATGGATCTTAGGTTGCCGCCAGTGCTGGTAAAGTCACTGACGCCGGCAGCGGTATTGCTGTCACTGCCATCCACAGCGAAGCCAACGCCAAGCTGAGAGTCATCATCCAGTGTGACCTCAACAATCAGCGCTTCGACCAGAACCTGCGCCCGACGCACATCAATCCAGTCGATGACGTTCATTAACTCGCGCATCGCTGCCTGCGGCGCGGTGATCACCAAGGCATTGGTTCTAGCGTCGGCCCAGATGTTGACTTCTGGCGTATTCGCCGCGCCCTGGGCGCCACCTTGGGTGCCTTGGCCGGTCAGTGCCTCGGCCACCTGTCCAGAAAGTTTGGTGGCCAAATCTTCGGCCTTGGCGTAGCGCAAATAGCGCACCTGTGTTTGTCCGCCAGCTTCCTGCGGCGTATCGAGATTGGCGATGATCGTACGAATTTTCAGGCGAGAACCGGTCGGTCCGCTGACCAGTACGCTGTTGGTGCGGGCGTCCGCGACGATATTGACGGAATTGCCCGTTGCCGCGGCATCGGCGCGCGATTGCGAGTACAGCGCATTCACCGTTGCGACGACGTCGGTAGCCGAGGCGTGGGCAAGGCGCACAACTTCAACGTCTGATTCAACCGGACGGTCGATTTGGCGAATCAGGTAACGGATACGGGCAATGTTGCGACCGGTATCGCTAACGATCAGTGCATTGGAGGTTTGTTGTGCGGCCAAGTGCGCGTGTGCGGGCAGTAATGGACGCAACAATGGCACCAGTTGCGCTGCAGGTATGTTCTCTAGCCGAATGACTGTGGTTTGCAGCTCATCCGGAGACGTGGTGCTGTACCCACTGGGCTCCTGACGGGTTTGGGCGATTGGCACAATGCGAATGATGTCGCCGGCTTCAATCGCCTGGAACTGGTTAATGCTCAGAATATTCAGAAACGCTGAATAAAATTCATCCGGCGTCATGGTGTCTTCGGCGTACAGCGTGACCTTGGCATTGACGCGCGGGTCGATCAGGAAGTTCTTGCCGGTTGCGGCCTGTACAGCCTCGATCACGACCCGTATGTCGGTGTCGCGAAAATTCGGGTCAATGACCTGTTGTGCGTGCAGCGAGGGTGTCAGTGACAGCAAGATGGCTGTGACTGTCGCGAGCATCCCGAGCAAACGTCGGCTTGGTGTGTGTCGTGTGATCATCATTGTTCGTCGAGTTGGTTCGGGTTGGTTTGACTGGCCGCCTCAAGTTGAGAAATGTCCAGTGTCAGCTCTTGTGGTTGGCCGCTGCGCTCGAGTGTGACCGTGACGCTTTGCGAGTTGTTCATCGACGCAATAATCTGAGCGCCCTGCGCCGGGTCGTTAAGGGGTGTGCCGTTGATGGCGGTGACGATATCACCAGGCCGAAGACCAAGGGCTGCGAACTTTTGTCGATCGCGACCCGGATAGAGTCTGTAGCCCTTTTGCTTGCCGGCGACAAAATAGGGTCGCGGCTGCACGATTTGGGTGAACTGGGTTGCGTTTTCGGTAATCACCTGCGTGATGTTGCGCGTGCTTGCTGGTGCGCGGCGCAGGTTGGTGCGACGTCGCACCGGCTGGCGGGCCGGCGGTGATTCGGATGCGGTGGGCAATGAGAGAGTCTCGAGTTTGCCGTTGCGGTTGATCACAACGTAAGTGCCGTGCACTGAGTGCAGACTGACGCCATTGCGGATAAAGCGCGAATCACCGACAACAGTGTAGAGCTTCTCCTGGTTACCATCCGCG
>JBCCZN010000179.1:0-5784 GCA_039187375.1 Pseudomonadota bacterium | reverse complement strand
CCGAGGCTAGTTTGCGCCCTTTAAACTAGTTTCGAACGAGTTGTTTTTAAATGATTTTAATGTTCAAAATAAACTTTATTCTCATCTCAATGTTGGGTTTTTAAATGTAAATAGTCTATGTAACAAGCTGAGTATGTTGTCTGGCTTCGCGGTTGGAGGTTGGATTTGTTGGGGATTGCTGAGTCCTGGCTCTCCCCGGATATCCCGGACTCTTTTGTCTCTATTGCCGGTTATGCTCTGGTCAGGGGTGACTCCCCTAGTGGTATTCGTAAGCATGGTGTTTGCTTGTATATCAGGGATTGTATAAAATTCAGAATTCTGGATATCAGTTGTGGAAATGTTTGTGGTGTCCATCTTGTTGATTTTGAGGTTTATGTTGCTGTTGTCCAAAAAGGCACCTAAAGAATAACGTTCATCCCGATGGTGGGGTGCACCATCGGGACGATCGTCACTTGGGAGGATTGGTTTACTGACCCGGCGCGCAATTTCGGTTGACGGGGGGCGTACCATTGAAAACACGCCGGGCCAGTAAGCAGGTGTGACTCACTTGTCACTTGCTCTGTATGTAGCAACCCTCGTGCCAACTTTGTCTATTCGGTGTTCATTTTCTACAAGTGCTTGATATTGATACGAATGAGCGCTGTGAGACACCGCGTCGGTATATCACGGTAGCCAACCAGAGTGCGCCACCAGAGTGCGTTGTCTGGTTTTAGCGCATCGTTTTGGTGCATCCAGCGTGGTCGATCAGGGAGCGGCATGCAGGTCATTTTGATGACTCACATGAGCGTTAGATACGTGATTTTGAAAAACTACGTCGTTGGTGACGTCCTGAGAAAAGAACTTACGAATCAAATGAGGCTCTACTTGGAATATTCCATCGGTACTGCTGGACCAACTCTAGCGAGAAGGCGCGTTTACGCAGGCCTCTCCATGTTTTTATTGATCACGATGTTGGGTTTGATTTCGGAGGGCGGGTTAGCAGAACTGCCGCCGGTGGGAACGCATCTCAGTTGGCCTGAAATGATCGATCAGGGCGACGGCAATGTAGGTCCGATTGAGCGGGGCATTTTGTTTGTACCTGCCAATCGTTCCAACGCTGAATCCGGATCTATCGCAGTTTCATATTGGCGATTGAAGCGTCTTGGTGGTCCTAAACCGGATCAGCCACCGATTTTTATTCTAGATGGAGGTCCCGGCTTTGTTGGCTATAACCGCTATTCAGCGAGTTGGTACGTTGATTACACACGCCAGTTGCAGGAAATCGCAGACGTGGTTTGGGTGGGCCAGCGTGGCATTGGCGCTGCTTTTCCGTCAACCGACTGCGCTCCGCCTAAGGGCACACGCAACACACCGCTAGATTCCAATTTTGCAGAAGCAGTCTCGGAGGCAAGTCGCAAGTGCTTTGAGTTGTGGCGCTCTCTCGGCATAGACATTGAAGGACTCACAGTCCCTGCAGCTGCAGCAGATGTTGACGATCTTAGAGATACCCTTGGTTATACAAAGGTGATCTTGTGGGGCGAGAGTTTCGGCACCCATTGGTCCATTGAGGTCATGCGCCAATTCCCCAACGCTGTGGCTCGAGCGGTACTCAATAGCATTGAAGGTCCCGATCACACTTACGATGATCCAGCCGGTCAGTTCGCGGCATTACGCCGAATTGCACAGGATGCTGAACAGTCTGGCGTATACAAGAATGTCATGCCGAAAGGTGGTTTTATCGCCGCATTACAACGGCTCATTTCCGAGGCAGAGTTAAATCCAATTTTCGTTGAACGAGAGGGATCAAAGTTTGAGATCACCGCTGATATGTTGCGGCGGCTCGCGACCGGTTATTTGAATGCACCGTCCGGTACACGACGAGAAGCGTCTTGGCCGCTAGGCATCATCAAGTGGGTCAATGGTGATTTTGAACAGACAATAGAACGGCTTGAGGGTGCAAATGGGTTTGGAGACTTTTGGCATTCGGCCAGTTATTTTCAGTTCGATTGTGGCTCTGGCATTTCCAGACAGAGGGACGCACGTCTGCTGGGCGATCCTGCTCGCAAATGGGTTGGCGAACGTAATGCGCTTTATAGAAACGCGTGCAAGCACTGGCCAGCGGACTCCGGTGAAGCATTTAGGTCGAGATTTGCATCCGATGTCCCAACCTTAGTTGTACACGGGGACTGGGATCTGTCAACTCCGTGGGAGAATGCACTTGAACTGGAAGACCAGTTTGAGAATGGAACCCTGATTCGTGTGCGCCGGGGTCGACATGGTGCCCTGTGGAAAGCGATGGAACACGATGCTGCGTTTCGCAGCTCGGTTCGTCGGTTCTTGCAAGGTGAGACGGACTCCGTATCTCAATTAGAGGTGACCTTACCTGTACCGAAGTGGCAGTTGCCAGAGTCGCAATAGCCGGAAATTAGTGATTCGAAACCTCCGCTCGAGCGCCTGCCGGCACTCGAATATGCTCAACCAGATCCTGTACCGATTGCGGCGGAGGTGCGCTCATCGCTGACACAGTGAACGCGACGGCAAAGTTCACCAGCGCACCGACCGCGCCAAACGCATTAGGTTCGATGCCGAAGAACCAGTTGGGGGAGAGCTCACCGAGGAATGCGGTACCTTCTATGAACATGATGCCCTTGTGCTGGAACACATAGAGGAGTGTTACGCCAATGCCGGCGAGCATGCCTGCGATGGCGCCTTGCTTGTTCAGGCGTTTGGAGAAAATGCCCATCATCAAAGCCGGGAAGATAGACGATGCGGCCAAACCGAAAGCCAGCGCGACGGTGCCCGCGGCGAAGTCCGGCGGATTGAAGCCAAGATAGCCGGCTACCGCGATCGCACCGGCCATCGCGATGCGGCTGGCGAGTAGTTCCTGTTTTTCGGAAATGTCGGGTTTGAATACGCCTTTCAACAGGTCATGCGAAATCGCTGAGGAAATGGCGAGCAACAAACCGGCCGCTGTTGATAGCGCCGCCGCCAGGCCGCCTGCGGCAACCAATGCAATCACCCAGTTCGGTAGGCCGGCGATTTCCGGATTGGCCAGCACCATAATGTCATTGTCGACTTTGGTCAGTTCATTAGTGGCGGCATCGGCCGAGTACTGAATACGCCCATCGCCGTTCTTATCGGTGAATTCCAGTAGCCCGGTTTGCTCCCAGTTCTTAATCCAGTCCGGACGCTCGTCATAGACCAGGTATTCGCCGGCGGCAGGCTCGATTGTGTCCATCAAGTTCAGCCGTGCCATCGCGGCGACCGATGGCGCTGTCGTATACAAAATGGCGATGAACACCAGCGCCCAACCCGCCGAGCTACGTGCATCCTTCACCTTCGGTACGGTGAAGAATCGAATAATCACGTGGGGTAAACCTGCCGTACCGATCATCAGCGACATCGTATACATGAACATGTTGAGCGAGCTGATACGGGCGCTGGTTGTGTATTGATCGAAACCAAGATCACGCACTACCGCGTCGAGCTTGTCCAGAAGATACACATCAGACCCCAGCATCGTTGACCCCAGTCCGAACTGCGGGATCGGATTGCCGGTGAGATTCAGAGAAATGAATATAGCGGGGATCGTATACGCCATGATCAACACGCAATACTGTGCGATCTGCGTGTAGGTAATGCCCTTCATACCGCCCATGACGGCATAGAAAAAGACAATACCCATGCCGATGCTCAGGCCCGTGTCATAGTCAACTTCGAGGAAGCGTGAAAACGCGACGCCGATGCCTTTCATCTGACCGATGACATAGGTAACGGATGCGATGATCAGGCAAATGACCGCGACGATACGGGCGGCTTTGCTGTAGTACCGATCGCCGATGAACTCCGGCACCGTGAACTTACCGAATTTTCGCAGGTACGGTGCCAGCAACATGGCAAGCAGCACGAAGCCGCCGGTCCAACCCATCAAAAATACTGAGCCGCCATAACCCATGAAGGCGATGAGCCCGGCCATGGAGATGAATGAAGCTGCGGACATCCAGTCGGCTGCCGTTGCCATACCGTTGGCAATAGGGTGAATGCCTCCGCCGGCGACATAAAATTCCTGCGTGCTGCCGGCACGCGCCCAGATGGCGATGCCGACATACAGTACAAAGGTCAGGCCGACGACGAGATAGGTGAGCGATTGCAGTGTCATCGTGATGCCGCGTTATTCGTCGACGCCATGGTCGCGGTCAATTCTTCGCATGCGGTAGGCGTAGAAAAAGATCAGCCCGACGAACACAAAGATAGAGCCTTGTTGCGCGAACCAAAACCCGAGTTTGTAGCCGCCAATACGAATCTGATTGAGCGGTTCGACCAGAATAATGCCAAACCCGAATGACACGATGAACCAGATCACCATACACACACCAACCAGTTTCAGGTTGGCGGACCAATAACTGCGCTCGTCTGACATGTTGCCCCCGCGTGATGTACTCGTGTTGGTTGCTACCGGTTCATCCGATTATCGATCAGGTCATTCACGACTGACGGATCTGCCAGCGTGGACGTGTCGCCGAGATTGGCATAGTCGTTTTCGGCGATTTTGCGCAGGATGCGGCGCATAATTTTTCCGGAACGTGTCTTCGGTAATCCCGGCGCCCACTGAATCAAGTCTGGCGTTGCAATCGGGCCGATTTCCTTGCGCACCCAGGCGCGCAACTCGGCGTGCAGGGCATCGCTGGGTTGCTGCGCTTCCATCAGTGTCACGTAGACGTAAATGCCCTGGCCCTTGATGTCGTGTGGGTAACCGACGACCGCAGCTTCGGCGACCGCATCGTGCGCAACCAGGGCACTCTCGACCTCGGCGGTGCCCATGCGGTGTCCTGAGACATTCAGAACATCATCCACGCGGCCGGTGATCCAGTAATCACCATCGGCGTCGCGATGGGCACCATCGCCAGTGAAGTAATACCCCTCAAAGGTGCTGAAGTAAGTGTCAACAAATCGCTGGTGATCGCCATAGACGGTGCGCATCTGTCCTGGCCAGCTATCGGTGAGGACAAGATTGCCGGAGGCTTCACCCGTTTGCACCGTGCCATCGCTATCGACGATAGCCGGTTGAATGCCAAAAAACGGTCGCGTGGCACTGCCCGGTTTCAACGTTGTCGCGCCGGGTAGGGGTGAGATCAAAATGCCGCCGGTTTCGGTTTGCCACCAGGTGTCGACAATCGGACACCGGCCCTCGCCAACCACGCCGTGGTACCACTCCCAGGCTTCGGGATTGATCGGTTCACCAACAGAGCCAAGCAGTCTGAGCGATTGTCGATTGGTTTTTTGCACCAGAGCATCGCCTTCGCGCATCAACGCTCGAATCGCGGTCGGTGCCGTATAGCAAATATTAACGTCATGTTTGTCGCAGACGGCCCAAAGGCGGCTGGCATCCGGATAGGTTGGTACCCCCTCAAACATGATCGTCGTGGCGCCGCTTGCCAGCGGTCCGTAGACAATATAGCTGTGCCCGGTGACCCAGCCGACATCCGCAGTGCACCAATAAATGTCACCAGGTTGGTAATTAAAGACATAACGAAACGTGGTGGCCGCGTAGACCAGATAGCCGCCGGTCGTATGCAATACACCTTTTGGTTTGCCGGTGGAGCCTGAGGTGTAGAGAATGAACAGTGGATCCTCGGCATTCATTGGCTCCGGCTCACAATGCGCGTCGACGTCTTTGCTGGCCTCATGCAGCCACACATCGCGCTGGGTATCCCAGCTCACCTCGGCGTCGGTATTTTTGACGACCAGGACATTTTTCAGTGTCGTGACCCCGACGATTGCTGCCGCGGCAACGACAATTTAATT